>JAIRRK010000103.1 GCA_031256015.1 Dysgonamonadaceae bacterium | reverse complement strand
CATATTCCAGTTCGTGAACTTTCCGCGCCACATCCTCCGGCGTATCCGTGGGAAGTATCGGGCATTTGGCTTGAAAGAGGTGTTTCCCTTCGTCGTAATTCTCGTTCACATAGTGAATGGTAATGCCGGATTCCGTTTCTTTGTCGGCCACAACAGCTTCATGGACATGCGAACCGTACATCCCCTTTCCTCCGTATTTGGGAAGTAAAGCCGGATGAATATTAATTATTTTATCCGGGTAAGCATCAATCATATCTTGAGGTATTTTCAAAAGAAATCCTGCCAAAACAATCCAATCAATATCATACTCTTCCAGTAACTTTAAGACTTCTCCGGTTTCAAAACCTCTTTTATTGATTGTAAAAGAGGGTATTCCCAGTTTTTTTGCTCTCTCATGTACGTAAGCATCAACATTATTACTTATTATAAGAGGGAACACGACTTGAAGATTATTCCGAAAATAACGAATAATATTTTCAACATTGGTTCCCGATCCCGAAGCAAATAAGGCTATTTTTCTCATTTTATTCATATTAACGATGCACAACAGCGGATTAACTGTGCAATTATTTACCGATTTTCTTTTTTCTTTCAATAAAAATGCTTTCCTTTGCAGCGCAAATATAAAAACAAATCTCAATTTATTACTAATTTAAAATTAAAAGTTATGTCAGAAAACGCAGAAAGAGTTAAAGATCTTATCGCCGATAAATTAAGCGTGGAAAAATCAGAAGTTACTCCTGAAGCTAGCTTTACGAATGATTTAGGTGCGGACTCTTTAGACACTGTAGAGTTGATCATGGATTTCGAAAAAGAATTTAATATGAAACCGATTCCGGACGATCAAGCTCAAACGATTCAAACGGTAGGTGATGCGATTGCTTATATTGACGCTCACGCTAACGAAGGACAAGATTAAGCATAACTAACTCTCAATTTTAAAACCTTATGGAATTAAAAAGAGTAGTAGTAACGGGTCTTGGAGCCATTACGCCGGTAGGAAACGATGTTAAAACAACATGGGATTCTTTGATTAAAGGGGTAAGCGGCGCAGGACCCATTACTTTGTTTGATGCCTCCAAATTCAAAACCCGTTTTGCTTGCGAAGTTAAAAACTTCGACCCGAACGAACACATCGATCGGAAAGAAGCAAGAAAAATGGATCGCTATACACAATTAGCCGTGGTTGCAGCCAAAGAAGCTATCGAGGATTCCGGAATAGCGGCAAGTGCCACAACCGATAAAGACCGGGTGGGAGTTGTTATCTCTTCCGGTATCGGAGGTATCGGAACATTTGAACAAGAAGTGGGAAGTTATTTCCTTCATCCGGAAATGGGACCTCGGCTCAGTCCGTTTTTCATTCCCAAGATGATCGGAGATATTGCAGCCGGCCAGATTTCCATATTGTATGGTTTACGAGGCCCGAATTTCGGAACGGTTTCGGCTTGTGCTTCCTCAACCAATGGAGCAATAACCGCTTTTGATATGATTCGTTTAGGAAAAGTCGACGCGGTAGTCACCGGAGGAGCGGAAGCGGCAGTCACTGTTTCAGGTGTAGGAGGATTCAATGCAATGAATGCTCTTTCAACGCGAAACGAATCCCCGGCAACAGCATCGAGGCCTTTCAGTGCCAGTCGCGACGGTTTTGTTATCGGAGAAGGAAGTGCTGTGATGGTTCTTGAAGAAATGGAGCATGCGTTAGCACGAGGAGCTAAAATATATGCGGAAATTGCAGGAGGAGGCGCATCGGGAGATGCTTATCATCTGACAGCCTCTCATCCGGAAGGATTGGGAGCCATGTTAGTAATGAAAAATGCACTACTTGACGCCAATATGTCTCCGAGTGAAATCGGTTATATCAATGTACATGGGACATCTACTCCGGTAGGAGACCCCTCTGAAGCGAAAGCCATCAAGGAAATCTTCGGAGAACATGCATATAAGTTGAATATCAGTTCAACCAAATCAATGACAGGACACATGTTGGGTGCTGCGGGAGCCGTTGAAACAATGGCTTGTATTTTGGCTGTTCAAAACAACATTATTCCTCCGACTATCAATCACGAGCCGGGAGATAATGACCCTGAAATAGATTATAATCTCAATTTCACCTTTAACAACGCTGAAAAACGTGAAATAAGTGCCGCTCTTTCCAATACTTTCGGTTTCGGAGGGCATAATGCATGTATTATCGTTAAAAAATTTGTCAGGTAGAGTGAAAATCGTAGAAAAAATAAGACTCTTATTTACGATAAATAAAAAAGAGTCTTATTTGCTTCTTTATTATATCTTAGGCTTTTATCCTAAAAATATCACTTTCTACGAAGAGGCTTTATTGCATAAATCTTCTTCCAAGGGTTTTCGTGGTCATCATCTTAATAATGAACGCCTGGAGTTTTTGGGAGATGCCGTTTTGAATGCGGTAATTGCCGACATCATCTACCAAAAATTTCCTAACCGAAACGAAGGCTTCCTGACCGATACTCGCTCCAAGATAGTCAAACGGGAAACGATGAATCAAATAGCGAAAGAGTTGGGTTTACACTGTTTAATCGTTTCTTGTGTCAATAATCAAAAGTCACATATTCTCGGTAACGCATTGGAAGCTTTTATCGGTGCTATTTATTTGGACCGGGGCTATCAGAAGACGCATCAATTTATCGAAACGAAAATCATCCGTCCTTACATAGACATTGAGGCCGTCGCAAAGAAAGAAGTTAACTTCAAATCCAAATTACTTGAATGGAGTCAAAAATA
>JAIRRK010000058.1 GCA_031256015.1 Dysgonamonadaceae bacterium | reverse complement strand
AAGAAGAAACCTGCGCTCCGCGCAGGTCAACCGTTTATTTTCTTCCTCACTCTCGATAAAAAGACTTTCATTGCTTGTGAATCTCTCGATTCGATTATCTTCAACAATTCGGCCAATTCTTTTCTTATTTGTCCCAACTGTTCTGGAGTATGAGGATTAAACAATATCTCGGTCAGTAAGTAATCGTCTTCCGACATTAATCCGCGAGCGATGGCCATGTGCTTTTTGAATGTGGTTCCGGGCGATTCCTGCGGCTTCATGATGGATGCGAAAACCAAAGTCGAAGCAAACGGAATGGAAAGCGAATAAGCCATGGTTTCATCGTGTTCTTCAAAAGTATATTCGAAAATGTTTAATTTCAAGGTACTGTATAAATCCCTGAAAAAGACCTTTCCCATGTGATCCGACTCCGATATGATAATTGCATTTTCAGAAGATAAATTACTCATATTGGCGAAAGTAGGCCCAAACATTGGATGGGTGGAAACAAACGGCCTTCCGGTGTTCTTATAAAAGGCATGCAATCCGGTTTTTACGGAAGCAATATCCGAAATGATGCAATTGTCCGGAATATAAGGCAAGGTCTGTTCAAAGGCATCGATGGTATACCGAACCGTAGCCGCATTAATCAGTAATTCCGGTTTGAAGTCGGCCATTTCTTCCGGCCGACTCAACCGAACACAATTATAAGTAAACCGCAGCTTTTCCGGATTATAATCGAAAATAGCCACTTCGTGATTCAAGCTTAAAATATCGGCCAAGAAAATACCCATTTTCCCTGCACCTAAAATCTGTATTCTCATTGATTCAGAATATTAATTTGTTGTCTGATTGATTCTTCGTGGATGGCTTCCAGAACCATTTTCATAAAAGAGAGCGAAATATCGAGTTCTTTGGCCTGAGCAATCCGTTTTTCCAATATTTCATCGTATCTTATCGTTTGCAGAACAGGCATATTGTGTTCTTTTTTATACAATCCGATTTCCCGGGAAACACGCATCCGCTTAGCGAGTATCGACATCAAGTCGTCGTCAATCATATCAATCTGTTGACGGAGTTCCGCTAGATTTTCAGTCGATTGTTTGGTATCCCGAATAACCAGGAGATTAACAATATAGGACAATACGTCCGGCGTTACCTGCTGTTCTTTATCACTCAAAGCATTATCCGGAGAACAATGCGATTCAATCATCAATCCTTCGTAGTTCATATCCATTGCCTGTTGAGACAAAGGGGCAATCAATTCTCTTTTCCCTCCGATATGACTCGGATCCACAATAATCGGCAAATTGGGAATCCGTCTTTTCAATTCAATCGGGATGTGCCATTGAGGTAAGTTCCGATACAGTTTTTTATCATATGAACTAAACCCGCGATGAATGGCTCCTATTTTTCTGATTCCGGCATTGTGAAGACGTTCAATGGTGCCAATCCATAATTCCAAATCGGGATTAACCGGGTTCTTAACCAAAACGGGACCGGTGAAACCCACTTCCGCCAGAGCGTCAGCCAATTCCTGAACGGCAAAAGGGTTCGCCGAAGTGCGAGCACCTATCCAAAGCAAATCGATACCCGAATGAACTGCTTCCAGAACATGATTTCGTGTGGCGACTTCCGTTGCAATGTACATTCCGGTTTCCCTTTTCACCTTTTCCAACCAGGGAAGTCCGATGGTTCCCACTCCTTCGAAGCCTCCCGGTTTGGTTCGGGGTTTCCATATCCCCGCCCGGAAAATCCGGATATTTTTGTTGACTAATTCCTTTGCGGTATTCATGACTTGTTCTTCACTTTCCGCACTGCAAGGCCCTGCAATCAGTAAAGGTTTCTGATTACTTATTCCGGGCAATAAAATCGATTCTAATTCCATGACTTATTATTTAGATGATTGTTTTAATTCGATTCAGAGATTCCTCCAATTTTGCTTCATCACAACAAAGAGAAATCCGTATATATTGATTTCCGTTGCTTCCGAAAATGAATCCGGGAGTGAGAAATACATTTCCTTCATACAGTATTTTGTCAGCCAATTCTTCTCCGCTTTCATATTTTTCGGGAACTTTCCCCCATAAAAACAGGCCCGATTGTTCCGGATCAAAGGAGCAGTCCAGAAGATTGAAAATCTTTTCGGCTGCTTTTCGTCTTTTACCGTAAACTTCATTTATTTCGGCATACCATTCATCCGGAGCTTGTAATGCTTTCACGGCAGCCAGCATCATCGGTTTGAACTGTCCGCTGTCGATGTTACTTTTTACTTTCAATATCCATTGAATAAATTGCGGATTCGAAGCTGACATGGCCATACGCCATCCGGGCATGTTGTGCGATTTGCTCAACGAATTCATTTCGATACAAATATCTTTGGCTCCGTCAATTTCCAGAATACTTGTCGGTGATTCATTTAAGATAAAGCTGTAAGGATTATCGTTGCAGATAACGATTCCGTGTTTCTTTCCGAAATCGACTAATTTTCGGAACACTTCTTTCGTAGCCTTTGTTCCCGTCGGCATGTGGGGATAATTGACCCACATCAATTTCACTTTCGACAAATCCATTCGTTCCAACGCTTCGAAATCGGGTTGCCAACGATTGCTGTCTTTTAAATCATAGGAAATTATTTCGGCCTCCATCAAATGACTGACGGAACGGTAAGTCGGATAACCCGGATTGGGAATCAATACCGCATCGCCGGGATTGAGAAATGCCAAAGAAACATGCAGAATACCTTCCTTGGAGCCGATTAACGGTTGGATTTCGGTATCGGGATTTAATTCGACACGATACCGGTTTTTATACCAATCGGCAAACGCTTGCCTCAGTTCGGAAATTCCGGTATAAGGTTGATAACCGTGAGCCTGTTTGTCTCGCGCCGAACGACAAAGCTCATCGACGGTTTCTTCGGAAGGCGGTAAATCCGGACTTCCTATCCCCAAATTAATTACATTCTTTCCGGCTTTATTCATTTCGGCAATTTCTTTCAGTTTCATCGAAAAATAATATTCGCTGACCGAACTTAAACGCTTTGCGGGTACAATTTTTTTCATAAACACTTATTCTATGTCTTCCGGATTGTTTTCTTTATATTCTCCCAATATCTTAAAATCTTTCGTCAAAGGTCTGACAGCTTCCAAGCCTTGTTTGTATTTCAGCAAGTTATTGAAAGTCAAATCGACATAAAAAAGATATTCCCATTCTCTTCCCAAAATGGGAAGGGATTGTATTTTTGTTAAATTCACATCGTAAAAAGATAAAATCGTCAGCACTTTAGACAAGCTTCCTTCGGTGTGAGGCAATGTAAAAACAACCGATGCTTTATTGACGTCCGATTCGTTTACCAATTCTTCTGCCATCCATCGATCGGCCAATAACAAAAAGCGTGTGAAATTTCGTTTATTCGTTTCAATGCCTTCGGCCAACACTTTCAGTCCGTAAAGTCCGGCGGCTTCTTTACTGCAAATGGCAGCATGACCGCTCGATTGTTTTTCTGCAATTTTCTTTGCACTCAACGCAGTATCTTCTTCTTCCACTACTTTCACATTCGAAAGCGTATTCAAAAAGTCGCCGCATTGCATCAATGCAATCGGATGAGAATGGATTTCCGAAACAGTTTCAATCGTATCTCCGGGCAAGGCTGCCAAACAATGAGATATTCGTATTTTCTTTTCTCCGATGACAGACAAGTCACTCTCTCTGATTAACTCGTGATTTTGAAGTAAACTGCCGGCGATTGTATTTTCAATGGCCATGATTCCTATTAAGTAAGGATCTCGTTTCAATGCCGAGATAATATCCTTAAACTGATTACAGGGCAAAATAGCTATTTCTTCATTCAGTGTTTTACTGAAATAGGCTCTTGCCGCAATTTCGTGATAGGCACCTTTCACGCCTTGGATAGCGATTGTTTTCATTATGATGATTTGCTTAAAAAAAAAGTCCTGTCATTTCTGACAGGACTTTTATATAAATTGTTTCTTACTAATGTTCATTTTATCATACAAAATCCTGTCTTACTTTTTTGCTAAAGTAAAAGTAATAGAAAGAATATGTAAAATAAAACTTACTCATTAAACGATTACGAATTAGATTAAATCTTTATCTTGGATGCAAAAGTAATCAATTTTTTCAAAAAACAAATGATTTGCGTTTTTTTTATGATAAATAATGCCGTTTATAAGTACCGGCCGACGGGGGAAAATCATATTGTCTGCAGATTCTTTCTCACACCCATTTAATCAAAAGGAGCCGTCTCATACCGAGACAGCCCCTTTCTTCATGATTAATTATGTAATAGAAAACTATTCCTATATTATATCACTGCTTATTCTACAATATAGATTGTTTTTGCAGTTACTTTTTTCGAAGCATGAATTGATTTTTCAATATACAAACCGGCAGTAGTTGGTCTTTTACCTAACTGAATACCTTGTATCGTATAATAAACTCTACTTACTACAGGATCGTCAATCTCTTCAAACGGGATGTTTTCAATGCTGCTAATAACGGTTTCCACTTTTATAACAAATAGACGACATCCGTTATCGAGAACGCTATAACCGCCAACATGAGTCTTGCCAAAGTCATTCAAATAATTAGATCCCATTTGCAATGTGAAGTCAGCTGTTTCGTTATCTCCGTCCACATAAGGTGCCAACGCAAATTCTCCTGCGGGAGTCTCCGGCGTAACCTCTACTAATTCACAGTGATTTTCGTCCGAAAGTGCACCTGCAATGGCGTTTCCGTTATAATCGAATATTTTGTATTTTGTTTCCGTTGTAGGGTCTTCACCTCCTTCTCCGGGCACTTCGATTGTCACTTCTTCAAATCTCCACAAGAATGATTTTTGTTCTGCCATATCGAATGGAGTTTGAGTAACCTCTCCGCCTGTACCTGCGCTCTTGAATTTTTTGGTTATATTAGTCAAATTTCCATCCAGTGCTGTTCTATAGAATTGCATGTAGTACCAAATAGGTTCTCCGGCAGTACTTGCTTCCAATGTGGATGCGGCCATATAGTCTCCTTTTCCGTATTCCGAAAACACGATAACATTACCAATATCACCTTTTCCGCTATATAACGTATATCCATTACCAATATAAGGTTCAGTGTTAGTCGCCGGATTGGTTTTATTCACATAAATTATTGTCGTTTCTTCTGTTTCCGTGTTCAAATATTCATTCAATTGAAGGATATAATAGCCATCGTTATTTCTCACCTTGAAACTGAATGTTTTATCGGAAGTTGCAGCAGAATAAACAAGATTTGTCTCTTTTATAGTTTGATCCGGACCGGGATTCGTAGTTACCGTTTCTACTTTATAGTCTAATTGATTACCCAATTTGCTCACTAGAGTAAAAGCAGTATCATTAACTGCCACAAATTTCCAAAGTTGAGCAGGGTCATCCTTATCTGCACCGTAACGATCGCTTGTTTCCAATATGTTTCCGGTTCCCTTATCTTTCATATAAACCCCTACTCTCGGATATTGAAGGTAATACCACGTATCATTTTCACTATTTGCGATAGTAGGACTTGTTTTTACCGGAATTTTAGGAACTGAAAGCCCTTTTAATGCCACCTTTTCGGTATAAGTTTCACCGTTAATTGTTACTGAAACCGTTAAGTTTCCTGTGTATTCACCCGGTGCACCCGGGAAAGCAAAAATTTCAACTTCTCCTCCCATACCGGTCAATCCGTCGGGAGAAATCAAAAAATTATCGTCATTATCCAATGACAACGTAATCGGTGTGTCTGCCGGTGCCTTGGCAAAAACCGTAATTTTTTGCCCGGCGATATCCGGTCTCTCGCTATCTTCCGATCCTCTTCCTTCGAGTGTATAAGCGTAATCGATTTCTTTTTTTGAAACCGTTAAATTAGGAAGATCTTCGAACTCCACAAATCGAAACCAAGATTCTTTTTCTGCACTTGCTCCCCAACCCGCAGTTTCCAGAATGAGACCAAATCCCCAACCATTATTACCTTGATGCAAATAAGGCGAATTCGCAGTTATAGGATTACTTGCTTCTATATGAAAAGCAGGGTTTTCTCCTCCATTGGTCACCGGAAATATTCTCCATTGTGTCTCAGGAAAGTCGGAAACAACAGCGATATCTTTTTCTCGACTTTTAGCAGTATCATTCCAATGCCATATATCCAACCCGGTTTGTGTAGACTTATTTGTAATGAAATAAGTGTCCCATACATTTCCGTCACCATCAGTCATAGTGCCGCCTTTTTCAAACGACCATAAACGACGGTCAATGTCATCCAAAGTCTTAATATCGCCTTTTGCACGTCCGAATACACGAACTTGCTTGGTTTCCGCATCCGTTTCTGCCGTGAATACTAAACCGGCACGAGGATCTCCGGCTTTACCATCTACCTGAATATAATAATACGGACCATCTTCAGTTGTTCCTTCTTGAGGCAACTGTGCTCTCAATTCCGCCATGCCCGCAAAGAGCATGCAAAACAAAAATAAAGTAATTTTTTTCATGATAAATTGTTTTAAATATTAGGAAATTAAAAACTAAAATATTATTCCTTCAAAAATAATACATATTTGTGTTATTTGAAATACAAATAAAATATAATTAATATTCTTTAACCTCCCATGTCTCTCCCGACATTAAAAATGCCTTCAGAGAATCGATTTGTTTCCGGGCTTTCACTTCTTTTATTTGCTTTTCCAGCTCTTCTTCATAGGCCGGGGCATCTACGTCCCGAATCACTCCCAACGCCACCGGAAGTTCCGTTCCGTCCATCAACGCTAATTTCAAATGCAGCGTGGCTTCTTTTTCTTTCGCGTCATGAACCAGAACATCGTCCAAAGAATAACCGTTTTCTCCGATAGTAATCGCTTTCAGATTAAAACCCTCTTGCACGATTCCTTTGTTGTTATCGTTGCCGAAAATCATTTTTTCTCCGTGCCGCAAGAAAATGGTTTTTTCCGAGCGGTTTTCTTTTATTGTTACCTCTTTATGGATTCCATCGTTGAAAATCACACAATTCAAGACCACCTCAACAACCGATGTTCCTTTGTGTTCGGCGGCGGCTTTCAGTATTTCGGGAGAATATTTCACATCCGAATCGATTGTACGTGCAAAAAAGCGACCGCCGGCTCCTATCGCCAATTCAGCCGGACGGAAAGGATCTTCTACCGTTCCGTAAGGAGAAGATTTCGAAATAAACCCGCGTGCGGAAGTCGGCGAATACTGCCCTTTCGTTAATCCGTATATTTTATTGTTCATCAAAATAATATTCAAATCCACGTTTCTTCTGACAACATGAATGAAATGATTTCCTCCGATGGCCAAACAGTCTCCGTCGCCGGTGGCGACCCAAACCGATAAATCCGGATTTGCCACTTTCACTCCGGTTGCAATGGCGCAGGCTCGGCCGTGAATGGTATGAAATCCGTAAGTATTCATGTAATAAGGCAATCGGGACGAACATCCGATTCCCGAAATGACGGCGATACGATGAGGTGCAACGCCCAATTCGGACATGGCTTTGTGCAAACTGTTCAATACGCCGAAATCACCGCAACCGGGACACCATCGTACTAATTGAGCACTTTTATAATCTTTTGCTTGATAGGTTGTTTGTTCTGTCATGACATTATTCTTCTATTAACTTTATTATTTCTTCCACCAAACGGGCAACGATAAACGGTTGTCCTTTGACTCTGTTGAATTGATAGGGATTAAATCCTCCTATTCGGGAACGCAAATGATTGGCGAACTGGCCTAAATTTTGTTCCACCACCATTACTTTGGGGTATTTTTTCATGATTTCTTCCGTGTTTTTCGGCAGCGGATTGATGAAGCGAAAATGCGTAAACGCTACTTTTTTACCTGCTTTTTGAATGTCTTCAACGGCTTCGGCGAGATGTCCGAAAGTGCCTCCCCAACCGACAACCAAAACCCGGGCGTCTTCATCTCCGAACACTTCCTGCAAGGGGATGTAATTGGCGACTTTGTCTATTTTATCTTGACGCGTTTGAACCATCTTTTGATGATTATCCGGGTCGGTGGAAATAACGGCGGTGGTGTATTCTTTTTCCAAGCCTCCGATACGGTGTTGAAAACCTTCCATTCCGGGTATGGCCCAATAACGCACATCGTTTTCCGAATTACGTTGGTAAGGAGTCCAGCCTTGTTGCATTTCTTCCGTTACATAAGGCGGCTTAATTTCCGGGTATTCCTCCATGTCCGGGATTCGCCAAGCCGACGAACCGTTGGCAATGTAACCGTCGGTTAACAAAATAACCGGAGTCATGTGTTCCAAAGCCAATTTAGAAGCCCAAAAAGCCGAATCGAAGCAATCGGTCGGAGAAGAGGCAGCGATTACGACCGCCGGACTTTCTCCGTTTCGGCCATACAGTGCCTGCATTAAATCGGTTTGCTCACTTTTGGTGGGCATACCGGTTGAAGGGCCGGCTCGTTGCACATCGATAACGACCAACGGAATTTCGGCAATAACCGCCAATCCGATGGCTTCGCTTTTCAGAGCCAATCCGGGTCCGGAAGTACTTGTGGCCGCCAAATGACCGGCAAAAGAAGCTCCGATGGCGGTGCAAATGCCGGCAATTTCGTCTTCGGTCTGCATTACTTTGACTCCCAATTCTTTCCTTGCGGCCAACTCCTGCATGATGTCGGTTGCCGGAGTAATCGGATAAGAACCCAAAAACAAAGGCAACCCGGCTTTTTCCGCTGCGGCGATTAATCCGTAAGCAGTGGCTTTATTTCCGTTGATGTCGGTATAAAATCCTTTTTTCTGAGTTGTCGATTCTATGCGGTAAGTAGATACCGTCGCATGAATGTTATGTCCGTAGTTGAATCCGGCTTGAAGCACCAACAAGTTGGCTTCCAGAGCGGCCGGTTTCTTTTTGAATTTTTCTTTTAATAATTTTTCCACCATGGATACCGGGCGGTTGAACAGCCAGCAAACCAATCCCAAAGCAAAAATGTTTCGGCTTCGCAAGGCTTGCTTGTTATCGGCCATGTCGGCCAGACAATCTTTACACATCTGAGTAATCGGAGCTGCAACTACTTGCACGGAGCCTAATCCCAATTCGCTGAAAGGGTCTTCCGTTTTAAACAAAGCCCTTTCCAAATCGCTTTTTTGAAACGAGTCGGTGTCAATAATCACAACGGAATCCGACTTCAGGAATCGGGCATTGACACTCAGTGCGGCGGGATTCATGGCGACCAGAACATCCGTTTGATCGCCGGGAGTGTGTACTTTTTTCGCGCCTACTTGTACCTGAAATCCGGATACTCCGCTCAGCGTTCCATGAGGAGCCCTGATTTCAGCCGGATAGTCGGGAAACGTTATGATTTCATTTCCCAATTCGGCTGAAAGATTGGAAAATAAGGTACCGACCAATTGCATTCCGTCGCCGGAATCACCGGAAAAGCGAATGACTACTCTTTCCGGTTCTTTTACTTTCGTATTTTGCATAATGATTAAAAATAATGAGCACTTATTGAATTTATCGACATAAACGGTGCAAAGTTAATAAAAGTTCTAAAAAATAGATAAAAATAAGCCTATATCGTTCGACGGGAGATTAAAATGTTTTGCAACATAAGTATTTACCAATTTCCCGGAGTACATGTAAAAGCCGGAACGCAGCATCATTTCCGACCCGGCGATGGCCGTAAGCCCTCCGATATTGCCCAATTGTGTAATCAAAGGCGTGAAGATATTACTCAAAGCCATGGATGTTGTTCTTGCTACGCGAGAACTCAAATTGGGCATACAATAATGAGTCACCGAGTGTTTTTGGAACAATTGAGGATGCCCCGGCGAAAGGAGGCAGGTGGTTTCGAAACATCCTCCTTGATTGATTCGCAAATCGATAATCAGGGAGCCTTTTTTCATTGTTTTTATCACATCTTCGCTTATGACGTAACGAACGGGGTCGTTGATGTAACCCATTGTTCCGATAACAACGTCGGCCGTTTTGAAAGCGTTAATCAAAACGTTGGGCTGAAAAACGGACGTGAATACAGGGTGATTCAACTCGGTTTGTAATCGGCGCAATTTATCCAGATTACTGTCGAAGACTTTCACTGTTGCTCCCAAAGCTAAAGCGGCTCTTGCCGCCACTGTTCCGGCTGTTCCGGCTCCGACGATGACAATTTCCGTGGGAGAAACGCCGGGGATTCCTCCCATTAAGATTCCTTTTCCTCCTTTTTCGTTGCTTAAAAATTCGGCGGCGACGGAAACGGATGCAATGCCTTCAATTTCCGAAATGACATTCCGGACGGGAAAAGTTTTTCCGTCGGAACTCATTAATTCGTATCCTACGGCACTGATTTGTTTTGCCTTCATCATGTTGATGGTTTCTATCGAAATGTCGGGCATTTGCAACATACTGAAAACCGTACCTTTCTTCTTCATCCAAGCTATTTCTTCTTTGCCGGGAGGAGCGATTTTAAATATCAAATCGCAGGAATAGATTTGTTTTTTATCGTTCGACAGAAAGGCTCCGCTTTCGGCATAATCTTTATCGGAGTAATTAATGCCCCATCCGGCTCCTTCTTCGACAATGACTTCATGCCCGGAGTCAACCAACATATCGAC
>JAIRRK010000213.1 GCA_031256015.1 Dysgonamonadaceae bacterium | reverse complement strand
GAGAGCGTAATTATTTTCGCCAGTTAAATTTTTATCATTCGAGATTAAAGTGCCGAACAACGACGCACTGCATGCTTACAAACCACTTCTACCCGCTGTCAAAACCGGTCAACCCCATGATTTTTTGGTTGCGGCACCGACTCTTGATACCGACCGCAAAGGTAATCATTTTTTGTATTATAACGGTCTATTTACAAAATAATGAGCACAAATATCTTCTTTTCCGAAATATAATGTAAATTTGTACCCGCAGTATGGATTTATGAACCAAATAGAATGAATTATCCTAAATATTATTCGACAGTTATCGTTTTTTTCCTCTCATCCTTTATTTTCAATCATATAGAAGCTGTTCCGGCTTATCCGCATCTTATAAAGAAAGTACAACCAAACGGAGATACGATTACCGTGCGCTTGAAAGGCGACGAAGTAATGAAATGGATGGAAACGGAAGACGGTTATTCTCTTTTATACGATGAAAATAAATACATTGTGTATGCTACAACCAACAACGAAGGAGATATGATTCCTTCATCTGTTGTTGCTCAAAGTATGGAGTTGCGATCAAGCAAGGCGAATCGGTTATTGAACGATATTCCTAAAAAACTGCAATACAGTCAAAAGCAAAAAGACATTTTCAAAGATATCCGGAAAATAAACAACGAAGTCGCTTTACGTTCCGGGGTTGCAAACCGTTCCGCGACCGGAACCGCTAAAGCGATTTGTGCCTTGATAGAGTTTCAAGACAAAGCATTTTATTATACGAGAGATGATTTCGACCAATTAATGAATCAAATCGGCTACTCAAGCGGGAATCAACAAGGCAGTGTGAGAGATTTCTATCGCGAAAACTCATACGGAAAACTTGATTTAATCGTTACCGTTGTAGGGCCGGTGAAGGCGAAAAAAAAGCAAGCGTATTACGGCGAAAACGATTATTCGGGGAATGACAAATATGCCGGAGAATTGGCCCGGGAAGCCGCTGACTTCACTTTCCTGAATCCGAATATCAATCCCGATGAATATGATAACGACAAGGACGGTTATATCGATGCGTTTCATTTCATTTTCGCGGGATACGGTGAAGAGTCCGGAGGAAACGCCAATTGTATTTGGTCGCACATGTCGGGATTTGACAGAAGCATTACCTATGGAAATAAAAAGCTGAATATTTATTCCTGTTCTCCGGAATTACAGGGAAACAGCGGAAGATATATGACTCATATCGGCGTAATTTGTCACGAGTTGGGACACATATTCGGTGCTCCCGATTTTTACGACACAAACAACGGAGATTTTGAAGGTACGGGCAATTGGGATTTAATGGCTTCGGGAAGTTGGAATAATAACGGTATCTCTCCGGCTCACTTCAATATGTATCAGAAGATTCAATTCGGTTGGGTCGAGCCGGTTATCTTGTCGTCGCCGACGGAAGTGACAAACATGCCCAATTCGGCGGAAAATCCGGTTGCTTATCTCATCCCATCTCATATTGATGATGAATATTATGTGTTGGAAAACCGCCAAAAAGTCCTTTTTGATGCCTACGTGCCGGGTTACGGATTGCTTATTTATCATGTGAGCATTCGTCCGGAAGATATTCGGACGAATTCGGTTAATAGCCGTCATCCGCAAAGAATTTATCCTGTTGCGGCGATTTCGAATATCAAAGTGCCGAACAATTCTCCGACGTCTTACGGTAATATCAATTCTTTTTTTACTCCTTTTCCTTATGGAAGTAAAACCGCTTTTTCCGATTCATCCGTTCCTTCTTCGACTCTCTGGAATGGGGATAATTTAGGAAAACCTGTTTTCAATATCATTCAGGAAAACGATTTGATTTCCTTTACTTTCCTGAAATCGATATATGACATGAAATTATTGGCATTCGTGAGTGATGGGAAAATTCACTTGGAATGGGGGATTCCTCAGACTCAAAAAAACATTGTCGGGTACAATATTTATCGAAACGGACAATTCATACAGTCTACCTTAAATAACCGGTACCGAGAAAATATCGCTTATGACGGAACCATCAAATACGGCGTCTCCGTCAAGTTTGAAGATGAAGAATCGGCAGTTCAAGAAGTAGAGATTACGTATCCTCCTACAAGTATCGACCATATCGAGAACAAATATATTTCGGTCTATCCGAATCCTGTTCGTTCGGGAGAATATCTGAATATCGAACACAACGGGCTACCGGAAACAACATTTTCCATTTATACCTTATCCGGGCAACTTCTTTCGCATAAAGAAATCCATTCGCTAAAAAAACAGGAAAGAATCGATTTGCCTGCAGGAATTTATATGATAAAAATCAAGAACAATTTGCACACTCAAACATTTCGACTTGTTGTTAAATAGGTTGATTATCCATCTCAAAACATGAAGATAAGTTTCAACATCAATTTTCACACAATATGGGGACAGGCCATATACATAACGGGGTCCATTCCCGAACTGGGCAATTGGGATATCGAACGGGCAAAGGAAATGCATTACAGAGACGACGGTCATTGGTATGTTGAATTAGAGTTGCCGGATGAACCTCTTTCCGTGGAATATCGTTACGTCATGAAATCGGACAATCGGGTGATTTTTGAAGAATGGAAACAAAATCATCGTTTGGAAATAAAAGATACGCTGACATCCTACTATTTATCGGATTGTTGGCAGAACATCCCTCACAACATGGCATTATACTCTTCCGCTTTTACTCAAAGCTGGTTCGGACATCCTTGCAATCTGTTCGAAAGAGTGATAAAGTCCGGGAAAAAGATAATCCTCAAAGTACTTGCGCCTTCCATCAAACAGAACGAAAGTTTGGCCGTATCGGGGAATCAAGATGAATTAGGGAATTGGAATGTCGATAAGGTTTTAATCCTTGCCTGCGATAAATATCCCGAATGGCAAGCGGAATTTAATTCCGAAAACATTCATTATCCTTTTGAATACAAATTTTGCATTGTCAACAACGAAGATAAATCCGTTATCCGTTGGGAAAAAGGAGACAACCGGGTTTTGAATGTACCTCCTTTGAAAGAAAATGAAACAGGCATCGTATCCGGATTGCAATTCCGCGAGGAAGAACAAAAATGGAAATGTGCCGGATTATCCATTCCCGTTTTTTCTCTTCGAAGCAAAAACAGTTTCGGAATCGGCGACTTCAACGATTTACTGAAAATAACCGATTGGGTAAGAATGACCCGACAAAGGATTATTCAAATACTTCCGATTAATGATACAACCATGACTTATACTTATATGGATTCTTATCCGTATAACAGTATTTCCATTTACGCTCTGCATCCGATATATATGAATCTCGAAGAAATGGGAAGCCTGAATAATAAAAAGAAGGCCCAATTCTTCAAAACCAAACAAAAAGAATTAAATGCCGGGGCTTTTCTCGACTATGAGGAAGTTGTCCGTTGGAAATGGGCGTATTTCAGAGAAATGTTTGAACAGGAAGGAATCCGAACCTTGGATTCGGATGAGTTTGTTTCTTTTTTTCAAAGAAACAAAGAATGGCTTACTCCCTATGCCGCTTATTCTTATTTAAGAGATAAATATCAAACGCCCGATTTCAGGCAATGGGAAGAATATTCGGTCTACAGCAGAACAGCCATAGAGCATTTATGTTCTCCGGAATCCCCTCATTACAACGGAATTGCACTGTATTATTATTTGCAGTTTCATGCGCACAAACAATTGACAAAAGTCCGCAATTATACACGTAAACATCATATTGTATTGAAAGGAGATGTTCCCATCGGAATTAGTCGAACAAGCTTGGAAGCGTGGACAGAACCTCAATATTTCAACATAAATTTTCAAGCGGGAGCTCCTCCCGATGATTTTGCCGTTTCGGGGCAAAACTGGGGATTTCCGACTTATCATTGGGAAAACATGGAAGCCGATGATTACAATTGGTGGAAGAAACGCTTTGCACGAATGGCCGACTTCTTCGATGCTTATCGAATTGATCATATTCTGGGGTTTTTCCGTATTTGGCAGATTCCTTTCCATTCAATAGACGGAACACTGGGTTATTTTAATCCGGCGATGCCGTTGTCTGTCGATGAAATTGAAAACAGCGGATTCCCTTTCCACAAAGCGATGTTCACAAAAGCAAACATCAGCGAAAAACACGTGGAAAGTCTGTTTGGAGCTTATTCTTCGGAAGTAAAACAATCGTTCTTGGAGCCGATACGGAATAATCGATTTATTTTGAAAAAAGAGTTCGACTCGCAACGAAAGATAGATGAATACTTTTCCGATAAAAACAGTGAAGAAAACCGGTTCATAAAAAAAGGACTTCAGGCTATTTGTCGGGAAGTTCTTTTCATCGAAGATGCAGAAAAAAACAATCATTTCCATCCTTGTATTTCTGCATCAAATTCGTACTTATATTCCGAATTATCTCATGCGGAAAAATATTCGTTCGATAGTCTTCATTGGGATTATTTCTACCACAGGCACAACGAATATTGGAAACAAATTGCATTAAAGCACCTCAGTCCGCTGATACATGCAACGAATATGTTGGCTTGCGGAGAAGATTTGGGAATGATTCCGCAATCGGTTCCCGAAGTGATGGAAAAATTGCAGATACTAAGCCTTGAAATAGAACGAATGTCGAAAAACCCGAAAACGGAGTTTGCCGATTTATCGCATATACCATACCTTTCGGTATGTACAACTTCCACTCACGACATGAATACAATCAGAGGATGGTGGAAAGAAAATCCGGAAAAAACGCAACGATACTGCAACGAGATATTAAAGAAAGAAGGAATGGCTCCCGCCGAAGCCACTCCCGAAATATGTGAACAAATAATCAAAAATCACCTTCATTCGCCATCGATGCTTGTCATTATCCCTTTTCAAGACTGGCTATCCATCAATCCGGAGCTTCGCAATCCGCGAACGGAAGACGAAAGAATTAATATACCTTCCGACCCGAAGCATTACTGGAGATACCGAATGCACATCGATATAGAAACCCTGATGACTGCCGAGGAATTAAACAAGAAAATCAGCGACTTAATCACTCAAACGGGAAGATAAACGAATCAATCTTTTACAGCCTTTTCAATCTCTTCGACGGTAACAGGCAATCGTTTTTCATAAACCAAACGACACCCTTCTTTTGTTATCAAAATATCGTCTTCCAAACGGATTCCTCCAAAATTCAGGTATTTTCTGGCCTCATTGAAGTTAATGAAATCGGCGTTGATTTTTTCTTTTTCCCATTTTTCCATTAATTGCGGGACAAAATAAATGCCCGGTTCCACGGTTAATACATGTCCCGGTTCCAAGCGTTTTCCGAAGCGAAGACTTCTGTAGCCGAACATCGTATCTCGTTGAATTTCATCATCGTATCCGACATAAGTTTCTCCCAAATCTTCCATATCGTGAACATCCAGCCCCATGGCATGACCCAGTCCGTGCGGCATGAATAAAGCCGGTGCTCCGACATTCAACGCATCTTCCGTATCGCCTTTCATAATTCCCAACGAACGCAATCCTTCGAAAATGATTTTGTAGGCGTTTCGGTGAATGCTTTTGTAAGTGACTCCGGGTTTTGCCGAGCTTATGGATTCATTCAATGCCTGTAAAACAATATTGTGAATGTTCTTTTGTTTTTCGGAATACGTTCCTCCGACGGCCGTTGTACGAGTAAAATCGGAAGCATAGCAGCTGTTACTTTCGGCACCGGCATCGCATAACATCAATCGGCCCGTTTCCAAAATTCCGCTGTGATCGTGATTGTGAAGCGTTTGTCCGTTCATGGATAAAATGGTAGCAAACGAAACCCGGTTTCCTTGCGAAATGGCCAATCCTTCAATCATTCCGGCTATTTCCTGTTCTTTCACTCCGGGTTGACACATTTTCATCGCTGTAATGTGCATGGCATAACCTATTTCTCCGGCTTTTTTCAACTCGATTAGTTCTTCATCCGATTTAATCAAACGCATTTTAATTACGGCTTTAGTTAACTCGACAGAGAAATTTTCTTTTATCGAAGGAATATTTTTCCCTAATAATTCGCTTAAAATAATCTGATTGCGATAACGATAAGGTTTCAAATAATGTATTTTCCTTTTTTTATCGGTTAAGGTTATCATATCGGAAAGAGGAAGAACCGTTACAATCCCTGCTTTTTCCGCTCTTTCTTTTAACGAAGGAAGGTTTCCCATCCAAATGATGTCGTCGATGGTCAATTCGTTTCCGAACAAGTATTCTTTATCATTATCGATATCCAGCATATAGGCCAAATCGGGACTATTCAAGCCGACATAATAAATAAAAGAACTGTCTTGACGGAACGAGTATGTATTGTCGAAATAATTTACGGGAGCTTCGCCATTACCTAACAACAACACGATTCCCGAACCTAACGATTTTTTCAGTTCCGCTCTTCTTTTGATATAAACTTCTTTCTTAAACATGGTACAAGGGTATTTACAGGATTTATAATTTTTACTTTTCTTTCTCGATTCAATCAGCACAAAGATAAATTTATTTATCGAATTTCGGGCGTATTTTTTGAAATTCGTTTTTCACGGCTCCGAAAAGAAATGTACCTTTGCAACTTAAAATAACGAATAAATGAATTTGAAAGGAATAAAAAACATTGTATTCGATTTAGGTGGAGTTATTCTTACTTTGAATCGAAACGAAGCCGTTCGCCGCTTTTTGGAAGCGGGATTGAGTAATGCGGAAGATTTATTGGACCCGTATCACCAAAAAGGAATATTTTTGGAATTGGAAGAAGGAAAAATTTCTTCGTCGGACTTTTACGAGGCAGTGCGAAACGAAGCCGGAACTTTTATTGAGGATAAAATAATCGATTACGGTTGGATGGGGTTTATCGCCGATTTACCCGAATACAAACTCCGGATGCTGGAAGACTTAAGAGAAAGAGGTTACAAATTATACCTGTTGAGCAATACCAATCCGATTATTATGAAGTGGGCGATGTCGCCCGATTTCTCTCCGAGCGGGAAACCTTTACAAGATTATTTCGATAAATTATACCTTTCTTACCAAATGGGAATGGTGAAACCGAATCCGAAAATATTTGAAGAAATGATAAAAGATTCGGGAATGATTCCGTCCGAAACCTTGTTTATCGACGATGGAGC
>JAIRRK010000084.1 GCA_031256015.1 Dysgonamonadaceae bacterium | reverse complement strand
TAACAGTTCACGCTGGCGATGACCGGGATGCGACAACTTTCTTTCGTTTTTTGAATAAGTTTGAGATAATTATTTATTTCCGTATCTTTCAGATAATTCAAAATATAATCGTTTGCTTCTGGATAATCTCCTTGCATTAACAAGCGGCCGGCATCTTTGGATATTTGTTCTTCAAATAAAGATTTCAAGACAACGGCTCCGGCACCCGCCTTTTCCAATTCTTTATTTTTTTCTACGCTGTTGGTTAATCCCGAGCTGGCAATCACAATCGGATTAGAAAGATTTAATCCGGCAAACTGAGTTTCAAACAAAGTATTCATAATCATGTTTATTAATAAGTTCTTTCTCCAAATAGTTTACTTCCAATCCGAACCATCGACCTTCCTTCGTTTATTGCGATAAGATAATCGTCGCTCATCCCGATTGATAATTCGTTAAACAGATGAGGAGGAGCATACTTCTCTTTCATCTTTTTGAGAAAATCGGCTATTCCGGCAAATTCTTTTCTTATTTGTTCTTCGTCGCGGGTAAAAGTAGCCATTCCCATTAATCCGATTAGTTGCAGATTCGGAAATTCGTCGAAAGTGTTGTTTCGGAAAAGATTTTCGGCTTCTTCGTACGAGAAACCGTATTTATGCTCTTCTTGTGCGATGTGTATTTGAATCAGAACGTTAATTGTTCTTTGAAATTTCACTGCGAATTGATTGAGTTCATTCAATAATTTCAGACTGTCAACACTGTGAACGGTATCAATAAAGGGAGCAATGTGTTTAATTTTATTGATTTGCAGATGACCGATAAAATGCCATTCAATATCTTTCGGGAGTTGTTCGTACTTGCTTACCAATTCCTGCACGCGACTTTCTCCGAAGATACGCTGTCCGGCATCATAAGCTTCTTTTATTGCGGAAGGCTCATGAAATTTTGAAACGGCCACCAAAGTAACGTTCGCCGGGATTTCGCTTTTTATTCGGTTCAATCGATTGGCAATACTCATTTTTTGGTATCGGATGAAAAAGGAAATACGTCCATTATCATTGTTTCGGTAACCGAAGCGATGGTGTAGTCGGCCAAGGAACCTTTCATTCCTTCTTCCAACACGCCGATGGCTTCTTTCAAATCCGAAGCTTGAGCCAGCATCTGAACTGCGGTTTTCTTTTCCGCTCCGTTTTTTTCGTCCAACGTAATGAACAAGACTTTTATTTTGTAATAACGATCACCCGATTCGTTAAAAAACAGTTCGGCCAGCTTGGCTCTTTTTATATCGGTCACCGTAAATTCGCCGCTGATATAAGGTTTCATTTCCGCGATTATTCGGGCTTCTGCTTCCGTAAAAGAAAAGGCATCAACCAAATAAGGTTCGGTTACTTTTTTCTGAATACCGTTTTCCATCATTTTCTCGTAAGAGACTTTACATTCAAACCAATTATGCATAATTTAATGTTTTATTATCATTTGAAAAGTGATTGATTTCTTAGTTTTTTAACGATAGATTTATCGTTTCGATATAATCCAGAATTTCTTCTCTTCCTTTTTTGTGTTCGGAAGAAGTATGGAAAACAGGAGGAAGCTCTTCCCATGTTTCCGATAATTTATTTGTGTAAACCGAAACATTCTCTTTCAGTCGGGAGTTGGATATTTTGTCTGTTTTGGTAAACACAATCACGAAAGGAATCCCGTTTTCTCCCAATTGATTTATAAATTCCAAATCGATTTTCTGAGGTTCGTGACGACAATCCAACAATACGAAAAGGCAAGTCAACTCGTCTCTTTCCTCCAGATAACGATTAATCATCGTTTGAATTTGCTCGCGTCCTTTTTTCCCTCTTTGGGCATAACCATATCCGGGCAAATCAACCAAATACCATTCATCATTGATTAAAAAATGGTTTATCAACTGTGTTTTCCCGGGAGTTGAGGAAGTCATCGCCAAGCTTTTCCTCTGAGTGAGCATATTTATTAAAGACGATTTCCCCACATTGGATCGCCCGATAAATGCGTATTCCGGTTTTCCGTCGTGAGGACATTGGGTCGGGTCAGTATTGCTTATAATAAATTCTGCTTTCTTAATAATCATTCCAAATATCTTAAATGAGTGAATAAAGATACAAAGTTAATATTTTTTGAATAAAACTGCTTATGGAGAAGAAATCAATCGAAGATTGCTTGCCAATTAAGCTTTTGAGGAGAGCGAAAACAAAGCCTCAGCGGAATCAGGGTTCAGTACCTTAAATTTTTCACAATAAATATCTTCCCGGGTAAGCTTTGGTAATCCTTTTTATCAAAAAAGAAAAGAAGAAAGTTGATAATCAGAAATTTAAATTATAACTTTGCAGCCGTTTTATACAACATAAAGTCTAATTTATTAATTAAAATTTTTATTAACAAAAATGAGTGAAGAACTTAAAAAAGAGGAGCAGATAGCGGCTGAGGAAGTACAAGAAATACAAGCAGTATCCGCAGAAGTTCCCGCAGAAGAAGAAACAGCAGTCGAAAATGTGGCAACTGAAG
>JAIRRK010000038.1 GCA_031256015.1 Dysgonamonadaceae bacterium | reverse complement strand
CATTCGGTTCCAACATCGAAAATATCCGCCGGAAGGTATTGTGAGACGGTATCCCATTGAGTAAGGATACATACGATGTTAAAACTCTTTGTGTGTTTGGGCAAATAATACCATGTCTTCATAATCTTCCCCATTACTCAAAATACGTAAACACCCTATCGTCAATAGGTCTGACAACAAGTGGGAACATTTTTTCTCCATCCGAAAATCCTCTATTCCGGACAGGTATTCCTGTAGCGTTTTCATCCTACAAAGTTAATTATTTCGTGCGTTTGCCCTGAATTTTCATAACGAACAAACAACAAAATTAACTCTTGAATTTCAGTAAATAAACCGCAAATAATATCAGAATTGTGATCTTTCCGGGAACCCATCCTAAACCATTATGACATCGGAAGCACCGGCTAAACTTTCGGAAGCGCTTCTTTACTCTTTGGAAGCGCCGACCAAACTCCTGGAAGCACTGACTAAACTCAGGTAAATAAATGTAGGATATAAAGGCAAGTGTACAAGATTTGATTTTCCTATTCGGGCGATTCGATTAATTCAAGATATTCGCTCGGAATATACGTTGTAGCCAGAGAGAATACGCCTTCCAAGCGAACGACCACTCTTTTGTGGCCCTTAATCCGAACCAGTTCCCCTTCTACTCCCGTGAAGACTCCTTTGATGACCCTCACCTTGTCGCCTCGTTTCAGGTTTTGCGTTAATATTTGTATTCCACCGGTTTCCGACAGGTCGAGTATCAGCATAAAATCCTGCATCTGCTTATCGGGGATCACCTGCACCTTTTTCGTTTCAATATTGCGGATATAAGTAATACTGAATCCCGATTCGACGGGAAGCGACAATGCAGTATGATAGTCTGTATAAACGAATATCAGGCAGGAAATGACCGGTTTATCTTTTTGTATCTTTTTTCCGTTCCGCTCCATAGCCACCCTCCGGAAAGGGATGAAGTGCTTCATTTCCTTTTCTTCCAGAAATGCCTTTATCTTATGTTCGGTTCGATATTTAACGCGGGCAGCGTACCAGTGTGGCGAATTGTCTTTCGTTTTTGTCATAAATTAAAACTTCGCTTTGTGGGCTTAAACGATAGAAAAGCCACAAACAATTGAAAAATAACACAAAATTTTTCCTGCTACCTTTACACAAGAGTAGCAGGAAAAGTACTTTTTATATATAACCAAAAAAAAGCAACACAAAGGTAGCAAATTAATAGATTAATAAATTACAAATCGAGCGTTAAATTCATAATTCCCAATCTACACCGCTTATATACAATCGTATATAAATCCGTTTTCTTCCATTTCTTTTTTATCGTATATATTTCTTCCATCCAGTACAACCGGATTATTCATCGTTCGTTTCAACACGTTCCAGGAAGGAAGTCGAAATTCTTTCCATTCCGTCAGCAGGAGCAGCGCATCGGAATCCAAAGCGGCATCATACATATCACGGGTGTATATTACCGTGTCGCCCAATTTTCTTTTACATTCGTTCATTGCTATCGGGTCGTACACTTTCACCGTGCATCCGGCATTCAGCAAGAGGTCGATCAGAACCAGCGACGGCGCCTCACGCATATCGTCCGTATCCGGTTTAAAGGACAACCCCCAAAGCGCAACAGTTTTCCCTTTCAGGAGGGATTCTCCGGAACAAGGTTGCCCGTCACCCTGAAAAATCCGCAAGAGCTTTTCAAAGAGAATCGTTTTTTGCTTGTCATTTACATTCTCTACCGCTTGCAGCACCTGCATGTCGTATCCATAATGAGAAGCCGTTTTTATTAACGCTTTCACGTCTTTCGGAAAACAACTGCCACCGTATCCGCAACCAGGATACAAAAACTTACTCCCAATCCGTGAATCGGAACCGATCCCCTGACGAACCCTGTTCACATCCGCTCCGACTAATTTACACAAGTTCGCAATGTCGTTCATAAAGGAAATCCGGGTGGCCAACATGGCATTTGCGGCATATTTAATCATTTCTGCCGAAGGAATATCGGTATAAATCATCCGGTAATGATTCAGTGTAAACGGTTTATAGAGGCGGTCCATTAATTCTTTCGCCCGCGTGCTTTCTATCCCGACGACGACCCTATCCGGTCCCATAAAGTCTTTCACCGCAGAGCCTTCCTTCAGAAACTCCGGATTGGACGCTACATCAAAAGGAATTGAAACGCCTCTTTTATCCAATTCGTCCTGAATGGCGGCTTTTACTTTCTGAGCGGTTCCTACCGGAACCGTACTCTTGGTAACGATCAATACATAATTCTTGATATTTTTGCCTATGGTACGCGCCACGTCTAATACATAGCGTAAATCGGCGCTTCCGTCTTCGTCCGGCGGAGTTCCTACTGCACTGAACACGACTTCGACACTGTCTAAACAGCTTGTCAGATCTGTTGCAAACCGCAAGCGCCCTGCTTGGTGGTTTTTCTTTATCAATTCGTCCAGACCCGGTTCATAAATAGGTATAAACCCTCTTTCCAGCTTGCTTATTTTTTCTTCATCAATATCCACGCAGGTCACATTGATACCCATTTCCGAAAAACAAGTTCCGGTCACCAGACCAACGTAGCCTGTTCCTACTACAGCAATATCCATCTTAAGCTTCTTCTAAATAATAATTGTGTTTCTTTTCGCCACTATATCCGTAGTTATACCGTTTTGTCATAGAGACGGCATTCAGGACAGTTGTAAGGTTATGTAATTTATTTTCTTTGTAAAGAAGTTGAATTTCCGAAAGCGAAGACTTATAGGTATAACCGGAACGCGCTACAAATATCGCAGCATCTGCAAATTGGTTAATACGGAAAGCGTCAGCCACTAAAGATATGGGCGCCGTATCCACTACAATATAATCGTATTGGTCTTTCAGAATTTGAAACACTAAATCCAGCCGGTCGGAAGCCAGCAGTTCTGCCGGATTCGGCGGGAACACCCGCACCGGAATAATATCCAAGTTTTTATGAAACCTCTTTGATTTGTCCACAATATCGGGCAACGCAATATTCGGATCGGCCAGAAACATTGCAATCCCTTTCTCCGGGTTCATTTCCAGATGCTTATTCAGTACCGATTTACGAATATCCAAATCTATCAAAAGCGTCTTTTTTCCGGAAGTAGCAAAACTCATAGCCAGATTTTGAGAAAAGAAACTTTTCCCTTCCCCGCTGAGAGAAGAGGTAACCATTATCACTTTCATGTCTTTTCCCGATACAATAAAGCCTAAGTTAGAAGTTATTATCCGGAATTTCTCAGCAATACCGGAACGGACGTTCAGCACCGGGAACGGTTTTTCCGACTTTGTCTCGGGCAACTCTCCCAAGAAAGGCGCTTTTACGGCCTTTGTCAATTGGTCTTTACTATGTAATTTGTTATCAAATAAGTCTATAATATAAATTACCGCAATGGGAATAATAACGCCCAATAATAAAGCGGCAAGTAAAATAATCTTCCCTTTGGGTTTTACCGGAATCGGAATGTAATCGGCCGAATCAATAACCACTGCGTTAGGCGTTGCCAACGCCAAAGACAAGCCTGTTTCTTCCTTTTTTTGCAGCAAATAGATAAAAAGACTCTCTTTGATTTCTTTTTGGCGATACAATCCGCGCGATTCCCGTTCTTGCGTGGACAATCCCTCTATCCTCTTCAAATACATGTCCTCTTGTTTAGTCAGCTCTTGCAAGGTTGTCTGCAAACCGGCTTCCGAAATACCGATCCCCTTTATTAAATTTTCTTTTAGCAGGGCTATCCGGTCTTCAGACTCCTTTAGCAAGGGGTTACTGGATTTCATTCCGACAGTGCTTTTGTTTTTCAAAGCAATTTCCTCATTATATCTTTGCATCAGGCCAAGAATGGTCGGATCTGTCAGGCCAACATTAGCGGGCGCCATATTGCCGATATTATTCGGCGACATTAAAAACTCTTTAATATTCCGGAGAATGGTCGTTTGAAGTGTCACTTCCGATATTCTCTGGCTATAAGCATTTTGTCCTTGCAAAGCCGTTTGAGCTTCTTTCTCAAGATCCGTCAGTCCGTGTGTACGTTTGTAGCGTTCCACGTTTCTTTCGGCGGATTCCAATTCACCGGAAATCACATCTAAGCGCTCATCTATAAAGCGAACCGTATTTGTTGCCACATAATTTTTTTCATCAATCGCTCTTTTGTTATAAATATTTACCAACGTATTAATGACATCAATCCCTTTTTGCGGCACCGCAGTAACTGTCGAAAGACTAATCACGGTGGCTTGCTTATTCACGGGGCTCGCTTGGACAAAAGGAAGGCTTTTCGGATGTTTTATATAAACTTCGATAGGATATTTGTCCACTCCAAAGGGATTTTCTTTGAAAGTCAAAATGCCCCAAGGAGAATTGATCGTCTCATCTATATTGAATTTCCGGGTAAAGTCGAAATCTTTCGATGTGAGAGTGAAAGACCCGTCTTCTTCTTTATTCAGAAGAAAAGAACCCCAATTGATCTGGTTGGATACCGAAACAAAAACAGGAGTACTGTTATACAGTTCGTGCGATCTCATTTTCTCTTTAGTGAAATAGCCCACTCCTATTTTCAAACTATCGACTACCTCTTTCAACAAAGATTTTGAAAGGAGTACTTCGATCTCATTATCAAAAGTACCGATTTTAGGCATCAGGCCTAAATCACCGAAAGCGGTCACATCCAAAGAGGTTTGACCTCTTTTGTCATCTTTTATAAGTACTTTGGAAGAAATATTATACTCTCTTGTAGTGAATTGCAGATAGACAAAAGCAACAATCAGGCATAAAGCCACCGAAATTCCAAACCATTTCCAATAGCTTAAATAATGAAAGAATATTTCCGCAAAAGATATTTCTTCATTTACAAGTTGCTCGTTCTGTATATTATTGTTTTCCATGAATTATATAAATAAATATTAACGACGTGACAAATTAATTACTAATGTAGTGATTGATACCAGAAGGCCGGCTATCGAAATAAATGTTGAAATCATCGGATTGTAAGTCGAACTTTGGACTCTGGATTTATTAGGTAATACGTAAACAATATCATTTTGCTGTAAATAATACGCTTCGGAAAGGAAAATCATCGGAGACGTAATATCTACATGATATACTCTCTTCTCTCCGTTTTCCACGCGACAGACCAAAATATCGTGCCGCTGACCATAGATTGTCATATCGCCGGCTCGCGCCAACGCTTCCGGGACAGATATTTTTTCATTATCAACAAAATAAGTGCCCGGCCGACTCACTTCTCCCAAAACAGCGATTTTGTAATTCATATAACGGATATTTATCACCGGCATCTCTACATATTGTGATATTTTATCTTGGATCAACCGTATCGCTTCCGATTTGCTGAGACCTCCCAAATGAAGTTTCCC
>JAIRRK010000024.1 GCA_031256015.1 Dysgonamonadaceae bacterium | reverse complement strand
GCACGTAAATACGGACATTCCAAGTTCGGATTAAGTCGGTTTACGAACGGTTATTTAGACTTGTTCACCTTGTGGTTTTTGTCTAAATTCGGAAAGAAACCGATGCATTTCTTCGGCTTAGTCGGAAGCTTGATGTTTTTCATCGGCTTTGTGGCGATAGTGATAGTCGGAGGAATCAAAGCTCACGCGTTGATTAATGAAGTTCCCGCACCTCTTATAACCACTACGCCCTATTTTCATATTGCCATCGCAAGTATGATTATGGGGACGCAGTTGTTTTTAGCCGGATTTATCGGCGAGTTAATCACCCGAAATTCTCCGGAGAGGAATCAATATAAGATTCTTGAAGAATTAAAATAAGTTGAAAGCATAACCGACGCCAACGTAGAAGATGTGATGATTTTGATCGTCTTTTGCATTGGTGTAACGCCATCCTCCGTTGATTTTTATGTTTTCGGCCACCCTGACTTGGGCATGCCAACCCAGATTGAATCCGAAGTAATTGCCGTCGTAAGTGAAATTATCGTTCAGGTTTGTTGTTTCATACTTTGCGTAAGACCCTCCCAATATCGGCCCGGTGGAGAAATTATCCGAGCTGATCAGAAAAAAGCGCAAATCCAAACTTCCGGTGTATAACGAAGTTTTTCTTCTGTCCGGGTCCGAGTCGTTGTCGAACAGTTTATCCGTTTTCTTGATGCCCGGATTCATGGTTCCGGAAAGATTTAATTCCAACAAAGGAGACAATTGATAAGCCAAATCCGCTCCGTAGAGGAATCCTTCATATTTGGTTGCATAAGCTCCTTTTAATCCTACGGTGAAATCTCCTGCCTGAGCATTTGCTTTCAGCACAAACAATGCGGCGATTAAAATGAATACTATTTTTTTCATAATCGAAAGTAACTATTAATTTGATGAAATAAAATTGGTTCGAATCGTTTTATCCGTTCATGGAAATGAGAAACTCTTCGTTACTGTATGTTTTTTCCATTTTATCTTTCACGAACTCCATCGTTTCGATACTGTTCATATTCGATAAATATTTGCGAAGAATCCACATTCGGTTAACGGTATCCCTGTCTTGCAACAAATCGTCCCGGCGAGTGCTGGACGCCACAATATCGACAGCCGGATAAATGCGTTTATTCGATAATTTTCTATCCAATTGCAGTTCCATATTTCCCGTACCTTTGAATTCTTCGAAGATTACGTCATCCATCTTCGACCCTGTTTCGGTAAGAGCCGTGGCGATAATAGTCAACGACCCTCCGTTTTCGATATTCCGGGCTGCACCGAAGAATCTTTTAGGCTTTTGCAATGCGTTGGCATCCACCCCTCCGGACAATACTTTTCCCGAAGCGGGTTGAACGGTGTTGTACGCACGCGCCAAACGGGTGATTGAGTCCAAAAGAATAACAACATCGTGTCCGCACTCAACCATTCTTTTGGCTTTATTCAGAACAATGTCTGCGATTTTCACGTGTCGTTCAGCCGGTTCGTCGAAAGTTGAAGCAATAACTTCCGCATCGACGCTGCGTTGCATATCGGTTACTTCTTCCGGACGTTCATCTATCAGCAAAACAATCATGTAAACTTCGGGATGATTCCAAGCAATGGAATTAGCAATGTCTTTCAACAGCATTGTTTTCCCTGTTTTAGGCTGAGCTACGATTAGTCCGCGTTGTCCTTTTCCTATCGGAGAAAATAAATCAACCACTCGAGGAGAGATTTTATCGACTACTTTCGGACTTATGCTGCGAGTCAGATTAAATCGTTCATCCGGAAACAGGGGCGTTAAGTGGTCGAAAGGGATACGATCTCTCACTTCTTCCGGGCGAAGCCCATTGATTAAGTCGACTTTGACCAAAGGAAAGAATTTTTCTCCTTCTTTCGGGGGACGTATCGAACCGTCCACCACATCTCCTGTTTTCAATCCGAATAATTTGATTTGTGATTGAGAAACATAGATGTCGTCAGCGGAAGATAAGTAATTGTAATCGGCCGAACGAAGGAATCCATAACCTTCCTGAATAATTTCCAAAACGCCGCTTCCGGTTAATATTCCATCAAAATCAAACGATTTGTCTTTAGCCTGAGACGAATTATTTTTGTTACTACTGCTGTTATTGCTGTTACCGTTATTACCGTTGTTGTTGTTTTGCTTTTTTTGAGATTGATTGTTTGTTTTGGGAGAAAATAAGACTTGGTCCATTACACTGTTAACAGTCGGACTGTGTCTGAAAACCATTTTCCCCGTATTTGAATCGTTGACAACGGCATTTTCTTCCGTATTTCTGTTTTCCGTTTTTTGTGGTTCCTCCATACTGATGATTATTTCTTCCGGTTTTTTTTCTTTTGCGCCGGAAGATGTTAAAACTTCCTCTTTTTTCTTTTCAGGGGTATTTTTCTCTCTAACCGGTTCTTGTATTTCTTTTTTGTCAAGCTTGTCGAGTTGCTTAAGTTCCGGTTCTACTGTTTTCATTGTTGATTTTTTAGTTGTTGTTCTTTTTGGTTTCGCGGGTTGTTTTACTTTTTCCGAAGCATTTTCATTTTCGGGTGTGTTGTTTTTCTTTTCCGGTTCTTTCTTTTGAACAGGTTTAGCCGATCGCTTGGAAATGTTTTTTCCTTTCTGTTTTTTATCTTCGTTATCTTTTTCTTCCGCAGCTTGTTTTGCTGCGCTGACAATGGCCTGTTGGTCTAAAATTTGATAAATCAACTCGTCTTTGGGCAATTTCTCTATTTTTTTCAATCCCAATTCTTGGGCCAAAGAAATCAAGTCGTTGCTCTCCATTTCCTTAAGTTGCAAAATATTATATTTCTGCATAGAATATATTTAAGTTAAAATCGAATTAAGTAATTGTAAAATTTTAATGTGAAGTGTAAATTTCGCGAGTCTTTCTTTTATGAATAAAGCGGCGAAGAATTATGCTGCAAATATAGGACAGATTTTTTAATCTACAAAAAAAAATCAAAAAAATTTCATTTGATAGATATTCTGTGTTGTTTCAGTTACTTTATAACGATTATCGGTTCTTTCGCCTACTATCCAGATAATGTTTTTTTCTGAACAAAGAAGCCAACAACTTTCTTTTTCTATATGGCTGAACTTTTGATTATTGAAGAAATCGCTTAACTTCTGAAAATTATCCATGCCGAAAGGTTTGAATTTGTCGCCCTTTTTCCATTTCCGGAGATGAAGAGGAAAACTCAATTTATCAAAATCGAAATAAGCGTTGTTTTTATTCTTTTCTATCCCTTTGAAATTATTTATCGGCAAAACATCCATTTCAAGGTGAATGGGATGTTTTATCACGGATAATTCCTTCTCGATGAAAATGATATTTTCCGTACTTTCTTTTTTTGAAGGAAAGAGAATAAATTCGTTTCTGTTCTTGAGTAACGTAAATTGATTGGAATAAAATTTCTTCCCGGATTGACTGTCGATTGCTTGCGCGATATTCTGAATGGTGTCTCGATTAAATCCGTATTCTTTCAATATTTCGAACAAAACAGCTTCCGGCGAAGGAATGAGTTTCAGTTTCGTTATGTCGATTGTTTTCTTTTCGGGATGGAAGATTTTTCCAATATTTTGTTCAACTTCGTTGTGATATATTTTTTCGGTTTCTCTCAGATTTTCCATTGTGCGAAGAATGGATGAATGAATGGAAGGATTAATCGTTTCCAAGAGAGGAATCAGCGATAAACGGATTTTATTTCGAGTGTATTCGTCCTGCAAATTACTGGAATCCG
>JAIRRK010000012.1 GCA_031256015.1 Dysgonamonadaceae bacterium | reverse complement strand
GGGCGAATCCGTACCGGTTATCGTATATTTACGGTACGATGAATCAGAATTGAAAATAAATGAAAGTTTGAAGGTCGGCCGTGATGAACTGATAAATGATAAATACGGCTATTATAACTATCAGTGCCATGAGTGGTAAAGGCATTTGAGCAAACATCAGGCGATACTTTCTCTTCAGTTTTTCGGGAAGCCAATGAATAATCATTCCTATCGCAAACAGCGAAAACACATATCGATATTCATTTATCATACTTCCGATTAGAGAAACATCCCAAGTGCCGCCGATTTGATTCACCATATTCTTTGCCGTATCCCATGCCGTTTGATTGGCTTCGGCCGGATTGAGGTTCGAACCGGCACGGAAAAATAAACGGGTGAACGAAATGAATACAAACGTTTGCAAGACGGCCCATGCCGTTTCCAAATAACGAAAGGCGTGTCGTCCGCCCGATAGGTGATATATCCAGCGAATGAGCGTTCCGACAAAAAGACCGGTGACCCACACCAAAGCGATGTTAAATACGGGAAGCGGGAAAAACCGGACCAATAAACCGGCCGATAATGTAAGGCCGAACAGCACCCAAACCCTCGTTGCGGGACTCCAATCGCGCCAAAATTTATAGACAAGGATTCCCAGTCCGTTCAGTCCTCCCCAAATCATGAAATTCCAACTGGCACCGTGCCATAATCCGCCTATCAGCATCACGTTCATCATATTCAGGTTGGTATCGATTTTTTTCCTTTTGTCGGGGTATTTCCGGGCGACGTAAACCAATCCGGCAACCGCCGACAATATCAAAGCACCGACAAGAAGGCTTCCGGATAGAATGAAAGCGATAAGAGCAATCGTGATAATCAAAAAGTAGGTGGCGAACGTCACTTTTCGGTTTCCTCCCAACGGGATATAGAGGTAATCCTGCAACCATCGCGAAAGCGATATGTGCCATCGTTTCCAGAAGTTTCCGGCATTCGCGGCTTTGTAGGGCGAATCGAAGTTCTTCGGCAAATAAAACCCCATCAGCATCGCCACGCCGATAGCAATATCGGTATATCCCGAAAAGTCGGCGTAAACCTGCAACGAGTAAGCGAACAAGGCAAACAGATTCTCAAAACCGGAGAACATGCTCGGATTCTCGAAGACTCTGTCAACGAAATTAACAGCGATATAATCGCTCAGAATGATTTTCTTTGCCAGTCCGTTCATAATCAGGAAAACGGCCATTCCGAACTGTTTTCTTCCCAATCGGTATTTCCTGTATATTTGAGGGATAAATTCACTGGCACGGATAATCGGTCCGGCAACCAATTGGGGGAAAAACGAAACATAAAAGCCGAAGTTCAGAATTTCATTCACCGGCTTCACTTTCTTTCGGAAAACATCCATCAAATAGCTTATGTTCTGGAAGGTATAAAAGGAAATTCCGACCGGAAGCATGATGCCGGCAACATCAAAACGCTCCTTCCCTGCCAAAACGTTTCCTATCCAAGCGAAGGCATCGAAGATTTTCAGATTCAATCCGAAGAGATTGTTCAGCACATCATTTATAAAGTAAGCGTACTTGAAATAACACAAAAAGAAGAGATTAACTATAAGTCCGGTCACCAGATGCCCTTGTCGCTTTTTATTCTCCTCGGTTTTATATATCAGTTTCCCTTGAAAGAAATTAAAGAAAGTGGTGAATATCAGAATCAGGACAAACAATCCGCCTGTTTTGTAGTAGAAGAAAAGACTTACGAAGAAAAGGAAGGTGTTTCGCAACAATATTTTGTTTTGCAATAAAGCGAATCCGGCAAACACAAAGGCGAAAAACACCCAGAAATAAAACTGCGTGAACAACAGGGGAGCATTTGAATCGAATGTGAAAATCTTTTCGAGGAGGTCCAAAATCATGACTTGAGGCTTTAGTCTAACTGTTTATAATAATCGAGTAAAGCATTGTAAAACATGTCTCCTATTAAAAGATAACCTGTTCTCGTGAAATGCACCTTATCCAATCGCGCCAATTTAGCGTTTTGCCACTTTTGCATGGACGACAGTCCTCCCATCAAGGTAAATAAGTCCCAAACGCCGCCTTGATATTCTTCGGCCAACTCAAAGAAGACCTTTCGGGCGATTGTTCCGTTGCGATTGACCCGATACTTTCTTCTTGCAATTCGGGTAAAGGAATCGTTATTGGTGATGAGAATAAAAGCACAATCGGGATTCACCCGCCGAATGATGTCGAAAAGCGATTGGTAGTTCGTTTTGAAAGAATCTTTCGTAAAGTCTTTGGAAGAAGCATCATTAATTCCGATTCCGAATATAACCAAATCGGGATTCAGGATAGCCAATTCTTTCTCGAAATTCTCGCATCCGAGATAAGAGGGAACCGAAGCTCCATTCACTCCGATGGCATGATAAACGATTCCGGGTGTTTCCTTTTCCGTGATAAATCCGTTCACGACAAACGAATGAGGCGTTGTATCCTGTTGCAGAAATCCCATACTGAAAGCGTATGTTTTTTCGGGCAAATCAAACACATAGGTTTTGTCTTCCAAATCGAGTAAACCTTCAATCGTGTCGTTGTTATGAAATAAGACGGGAGTAACCCGGCATCCTCCTCCTTCCACATATCCCAGCAGCTTCAGGCGGTCAAACTCCCATCGGAGAAACGAATCGGGATTCAAATCAATCTCGATACGTGCCGACGGGTCGCTTGTGTAAACAGCAATTCCTCCCACTCCCAGGGGCTTTTCCCTTACTTTTTGAACGTTCCGTTCCCTCCCCCATTCTCCTGTGTAAGAAACTTTATAGTTTGTCGGATTATTTGTTTTTGCCACGGAAAAAGGGAAAATAAATCCGCGGGGAGTTTGATGCTCTCCGTTTATACCATCCAGATTCCTTCTGACTTGATTCGAAAACATGTCGGCCTGAACATGCGACCCTCCTATGTGAAGAATGTTGATTCGGCCGACTCCTTGGTTGAAGAAAGAATCCACCTTGGCGAAAAAACGATTCAGCCGGGTTGAATCTTCTCCCGGGACCTGTATTTTGTTGTATTCTTCGTCGATAAAACTATATTTGGGAATCGGGACAGGTTCGAGTTCGGTTTTATTTTTATGCTCGGCTGCATTTCCGTACATTCCGAATAACGATACAAGAACTATCCACAAGTTAATTTTTTTCATCTGAGCCATTTAACGTCGCTGTTTACGGGGGTGTTCCCTGTCAAATTTATAATAGTCGTAGTAAATCATGAATGAATCGAAGAAAAGCTCTCCCATTCGAATTGCTCCTCTGCCGGAAAAGTGAATATAATCCGGAGCAGCCAAAGCCGGAGAATTTTTCACCCAACTAATCATCGAGTCTTTTCCTCCCATTACTTCATACATGTTCCAAAAGGCGACTCCATTGTCCAACGCTGCTTCTTTCAAAGCCGCGATTAATTGTTCCAAATGAGGATAGGTTTGCAACTTCCCTCGAAGTTTGGTCGACATGTCGGCCGGACCAATGAAAACGATTTTTGCTTCGGGACAAACATTTCGTAAAAATGCGAGTTGTCGGGAGATATTGTCTTTGTAATCGGCGATTGACTTTTCGGTTTCAGCGTAGGGGACGACATTTCCTCCAAACTCCAGAAGGATTAAGCGGGTATTCAATTCTTTGTACATGGAAGCGAGCAAGAGCGAATCCATCGAAGTATAAAACGTTCCCGAACTTCCTCTGTAGGGGATATTACTCAAGGCAATTCCGGCATTTCCATCCGTAGCAATTCCGTATATTTCTCCCGACCCGGACATTCTTAAGTCAAACTTCTTGACGGGGTTTTCCGGTTTCCACGAATAAACCGTTAAAGACGAATTGATTGTTTGAGGTTTCCCTCGCAAAATGGTTTTGTCGGGAAGAATGATGTCGGCCTTAAAACCGGAGGAAGTTCTTCCGACAAACAAGCGAATACAATCAAAGGTTTTCACATTCTCGTAAGTATCTTTCCAATTTCGAGTAGCGAATGATATATAGCTTTCGCCTTCCGTCACGCCCAGTTGCCCCAGAACGCCGTAACGCCGGTGAGAAGCGCGATTCTGATGACTTCCCGAAACGGTGTATCTTGTTATATTTTCACTTGAAGTTTGTCCGACGGATGCCGACGGAATAAGTTGTACTGCCGGTAAAAGTCCCGGTCCGTTTCCTCCGAACGTTTCTTGAAGCTTTTGGCGAATCGTTCCGGTTATGCGGTCTCCTTCAATCTGAGAATCTCCGTAATGCAGAACATGGATAAGTTCATTTCGGGAAACACAACTATCGAATGATGCAAACAATTCGTGGAAATAATTCGGATTATTTCCCGGTAATTCAATACGGGAGGGATTGCTTTTGAAAAAACTCAGGTAAAACGATAAAGAATCGGCATAAGCAATCGAATCTTTCTGTTGTTGAATACGGAAACTTTCTTCTATTTCCATCATTCGCCGGGAAGCAGCAACAATATGTTCCGGTTCTTCATTCACCATCTCCTCCACCGTGGGGAAGTAGAAGTTTTTATCTCCTATCATCCATCCTTCTTCGGGTGAAAGAAAGCTGATTAATCCCAGTACGAGTAATACAGTCAATATGAATAATAAAGTTTTATATGCTCTCAAAACATTTTCCTTGAAAATTCCGTAAAAGTAGTAAAATTAAGGGGAAAAACACCTGTCCGGAAAGTTCTTTTTTGCAAAGCGATTCACATTTCATAGTCATTACCATGAGCTTAATTCTTGAAAAGCAAGGCCTAAACAATCGATAATATCTCCGGCAATCATACTTTCTTTCGATTTTTTCGCGGCGGCAATATCTCCGGACAAGCCGTGAAGATAAACGCCCAAAAGTGCCGCCTCTTCCGAAGTGTACGATTGGGAGAGCAAACCGGTTAATATTCCGGTCAAAACATCTCCGCTTCCGGCAGTGGCCATACCCGGGTTTCCCGTAGAATTAAAATAAATCCTTCCATCCGGCAAACAGATTGCGGTATAAGCACCTTTCAGAATGAGGATGCAATTGATTTCTTCGGCATACTTTTGAGCTTTTTCCAAACGGGCATAAGAAGATAACGATTTCCCGGCCAAACGAGCAAATTCGCCTGCGTGAGGAGTCAAAATGCTATTGGCCGGTATCTCTTTTTTCCATTCCGGATGGAGAGCTATCATATTGAGGGCATCGGCGTCCAAGACCAAGGGAGAGCGATTGGTCGTTAAAAAACGCGCTAATGCTTGTTGCGTTTTCTCGGCCGTCCCCATTCCCGGACCGATTCCGACGGATGAATAAATTTCCGAATGGGTTATTTCCGAGATTATATCTGTTTCCTTATCTGTTTCCGTCATTGCTTCGGCGAATGACGATTGCATAATGATTTCTCCTCCTGAAGGAATATGAGTTGTGACTAATCCGGCACCGCTTCTCAATACCGCTTTGGCAGCCAAAACGGCAGCTCCCATTTTACCTTTACTTCCGGCAACAATAAGGGCATGTCCGAAGTTGTTCTTATAAGCAAACCGGTTTCTTTTTTTGATTATCGGACGAATATCTTCTTTTTCCAAATAATACCGGGAAACAGGCAAACGATTCATTATTTCCTTATGTAAACCGATATTCAAGATGCTCCAATCACCTGTATATTGATAATTATCCGGCATGAAAAACGACAATTTAGGCGATTGAAAAGTGAAGGTTTTCGTTGCACGGATAATGTTTCCGGAGAAATTGAAATCATTCGGTTCTCCGAACAACCCCGAAGGCATATCAATGGCATAAACCTCCGCTTCCGAACGATTAATCCATTGAATCATTTCTGCTATCTTCCCTGTTAAAGGTTTATTCAAACCGGAGCCGAACAATCCGTCGATGACAACGTCTTCTTTTTTTATCTTTATATCGGGAATTTCGTTTGTTATTTCAGTAAAAACAATATTCGGAAGAGCTAATAATTTGGTTTTATTCACTTCACAATCTTCGGAAAGCTTTTGTTTGGGATTAAACAAATAAACTTCAATACGATAGGCCTGCTTCACCAATAATCGGGAAATAGCCAATGCGTCTCCTCCATTGTTTCCGGGTCCGGCAAAAACAATTATTTTCCGATTGGGAGCAATCTCTTTTAACAAAGCGTCGACAAAACACGATGAAGCTCTTTCCATCAAATCAATGGAGCGAATAGGTTCATGCTCCATGGTATATTGGTCTATTTCTTTTATCCGGGAGACACTGAATATTTTCATTGAATCGATTTTTCACAAAGATAATCATGATTCGATTAAATACACCATCTTGCAAGGAGATACTATTCTATCGCAGAATAAGCGGAAAAATATTTTAAAATACGGAAGGATAGTTACATTTTTAGGAGTCAATGAGTAAGCAAGTTTATCGGAGAAAATTATTTTATTTTTAATTCTTAATTGATATTTTTTGTCTACTTTTGTACGCTCATTTTCATAGAAGATATTAATGTCATTTGTTCAACTTATAGATAAAAAGTTTGATTTATTTATTTCTGAAAAGGAAATTTTGAATGGAATAAAGAAAGTCAGCAAGAAAATGAATGAAGAATTAAAAGGTAAGCAACCTTTATTCATCTGTGTTTTAAATGGGGCATTTATGTTTGCATCGGAATTGATTGGCCGGTTCGAACATGATTGTGAAGTTACTTTTATTCGATTCAAATCTTATACGGGCACAAAAAGAAGCAACAACACAGTAAATAAAACTTACGATTTGGAAGTGGACATTACAAACAGAAACGTTGTTGTAGTTGAAGACATTATAGATACCGGATATACAATGGATTATTTATTGAAATCATTGCAACAAAAACAACCTTTAAGTATTCGAATCGCAAGTTTATTGTTTAAGCCTGATGCACTCGAAGTGAGCATTTCACCCGATTATGTCGTCAAAGAGATTCCCAACAATTTTGTCGTGGGATTTGGTTTGGATTATAATCAAAGAGGCAGAAATTTAAGGGATATTTATCAATTGAAAACTGATTAAATTCTTCAAGGAACTATTATTCACAAAAATAAGTAAGCGGAAAAAATGTTGAATATCGTAATTTTTGGAGCACCGGGAGCAGGAAAAGGAACTCAAAGCAATTTGATTATAAAAAAATATGGCTTACTCCACATTTCTACAGGCGAAATTTTGCGTAAAGAAATAGCGAATAAGACAGAATTAGGACTTGTTGCAGAGAAATATATTAACAAAGGAAAATTGGTTCCCGATCAATTAATAGTTGATGTATTCGCCGAATTAATCGACCAATCCGAAAATGAAAAAGGTTATATTTTTGACGGTTTCCCGCGCACACTTTCTCAAGCAAAAGCGTTGGATGAAATGCTCAGAGAACGAAAAACATCGGTTGCAACTGTTTTCAATCTATCGGTCAATGAGGACGAACTAATCGAACGATTACTGAAAAGAGGGGAAGAGTGCGGCAGATGTGATGATCGTATCGAAGTAATCCAAAATCGATTGAACGTGTACAAAGAACAAACCGAACCTGTCAAAGAATACTACAAGAAAAAAGGAAAATTATTCACTATAAAAGGAGTCGGCTCGATTGACGATATTTTTGAAGAAATTACGGAAGTCATCGACCGAATATCCAATATAAAGGATTAATTTCCTCGTTTCATTTATTTCAATATTTCAAAACTTACAACAGTAAAATGTCAGAATCGAATTTCGTTGATTATATAAAAATTTATGCCCGCTCAGGGAAAGGAGGAAGAGGTTCTGTTCATTTCAGAAGAGAAAAATACATCCCTTTCGGAGGACCCGACGGAGGTGACGGAGGAAAAGGAGGAAGCATTATTTTACGCGGAAATCACAATTATTGGACTTTATTACATCTTAAATACGAACGACATATCTTAGCCGAACACGGCGGAAGCGGATCCGGCCGGTTATGTCACGGAAAAGATGGAGAAGACCGAATCATTGAAGTTCCCGTCGGAACGGTTATCTTCGACGGAGATACCGGCGAATTTATCACCGATGTCCAACATCACGAGCAAGAAATCGTGTTATTGAAAGGAGGGCGGGGAGGAAAAGGAAACAATCACTTTAAAACAGCTACCAATCAAGCCCCGAAATACGCTCAACCCGGTGAACCGTATGAAGAACGAAAAATTATTCTCCAATTAAAATTATTGGCGGATGTCGGTTTGGTCGGATTCCCCAATGCCGGAAAATCAACCTTACTTTCCGTTGTATCAGCGGCAAAACCCAAAATTGCCAATTATCCCTTCACTACTCTCGAACCGAGTTTGGGCATCGTAAATGTCAGAGATTCTTACTCGTTTGTCATGGCCGACATCCCCGGAATTATTGAAGGAGCCAGCGAAGGAAAAGGATTGGGATTGCGTTTCCTTCGGCATATAGAAAGAAATTATCTTCTTTTGTTTCTGGTTCCGGCCGATGCCGACAACATAAACAAGGAATATGAAATATTACTCAACGAGTTAACTAAATACAATCCGGAGTTGTTGGATAAGCAACGAATTTTAGCTATTTCCAAATCGGATTTGCTCGACGAAGAACTGGAAGAAGCAATCGAAAAAGAGTTATTGATTGATATTCCTTATCTTTTTATTTCGGCAGTTACCCACAAAGGCATCGTTGCGTTGAAAGACCTTTTATGGAAAGAACTCAACAATCAGGAATTTCACAACATGGAAACAATCGTCTATAAACCCATGGACATAAAACTCGCCGATATAGAGGACGATTTCGATTATTCCCTTCCCGATGAAGATAACGATGAAGATTCCGTTGACTACGACGAATTGGATTGGGAACACAAAATTTAAAATCGTTTTCTTTTAAAACTTTCTTTTCTTTTTGTTGTTTTATGTTCGTAGAGTAAATCAACGAGTATGGCTCTTTTATTAAAAATCATTGTTTCGAGTATTGCCGTTTATTTTACGGCATGGTTACTACCCGGAGTCTCTGTCAAAAATTTTGGTACAGCCATTATTGTTGCAATTGTTTTGGGAGTATTAAATGCGATTGTTAAGCCTGTTCTTCAATTCATTTCGTTTCCCATAACAATACTTACTTGCGGCTTATTTTTATTAGTCATTAACACCATTATTATCCTGCTGGCCGATGCCGTAATGGGAAATAAGTTTTATGTAGATAATTTTTGGTGGGGATTGCTATTCAGTATTATTTTAAGTATTGTCGCAAGTATTTTAGGAGTAATCGTATCATAAGAAGAATAAAATCAGCTTCAAGTCGGTTTACCCTGCACCACACAAAAGACGAAACAGCCGCCTTCTTGACAAGGACAACTGCTTCTGCACAAATAACAAAATAATTATAAAACTGTACGTTTTATACAAAGAACCGAATTTGAAATTCTGCCACGCACCTGACACTCCGACCGGATGGACGGTCGGAGTTGTCGGTCACGGACACACCATTGTTGCCGAAGTTCACGCCGTACGAGCGAAGCATAGCCCCCCGGAAAGCCCGTAAGCCCTATTTCCACACTTGCTAGTAATGAAAGATTGTCGCTCAACTAGGGTTGAGGGATTGACCTATTTAAAAGCAAAGGGACACAATCGCTTGCATCCCTTAACTCTTAACTCTTAGTTCTAAACTCTTAGTTCTTAGTTGTCTTTCTTGCAACGGACGCTAAAC
>JAIRRK010000194.1 GCA_031256015.1 Dysgonamonadaceae bacterium | reverse complement strand
ACTCTCCTCGCAGGATGACTACCACTCTCCTCGCAGGGTGACTACCACTCTCCTCGCAGGATGGCTACCACTCTCCTCGCAGGATGACTGCGATTCTAATTGCAGAGTGGCTGCGATTCTAATTGCAGGGTTTACTCTTCTTCTTTCGTATCGATACAAAAAAGAAGAGGTACGAACACTTCTTTTCCGAAAGATTTTTTCTATCTTTGTCGGGCAATCACGAAAAGTGGAAAGATTTGTATGCTTGCAACCACAATAAAAAATGCTAAAAACCCATTGGGGTGTATAGTTGAATCTCTCCTGCTTTTCCGGTGCTTTTATAATTAATCAGTTTTTTTATCTTAAAACAAAATCAAAATGAGTTATTATTTCACATCCGAATCGGTATCGGAAGGACATCCCGATAAAGTGGCTGACCAAATTTCAGACGCTCTACTCGATCAGTTTCTCGCTTATGACCCCGAATCCAAAGTAGCTTGCGAAACACTGGTTACTACCGGTCAAGTCGTATTAGCCGGAGAAGTAAAATCAAAATCGTATGTCGATATTCCCGAAGTGGCCCGAAAAGTAATCGAACAAATCGGATACACCCGAAGCGAATATCAATTTGAAGCCAAGTCCTGCGGCATTTTGAGTGCCATCCACGAACAATCAAGCGACATTAACCGCGGAGTAGAACGAAAAGACCCGATGAATCAGGGAGCCGGCGACCAAGGAATGATGTTCGGTTATGCAACCAACGAAACCGATAATTACATGCCTTTGGCTTTGGATTTATCGCATCAACTTCTTATTAAGTTGGCCGATATTCGTAAAAACAAACTTCATTTAATGCCGTATCTTCGTCCCGATGCCAAATCGCAAGTAACCATTAAATACAGCGACGAAGGTATCCCCGAAGCAATCGATACCATTGTTGTTTCGACTCAACACGACGAATTTATTCAAGGAAACGACGAAGCTATGCAGGCTAAAATAGCCGAGGATGTCAAGAACATTTTAATTCCCGAGGTCAAAGCAGTTTATCCCGAAAAGGTTCAAAAGCTGTTCACCGATAACATCAAATACCACGTAAATCCTACCGGGAAATTTGTAATCGGCGGTCCTCACGGAGATACCGGCTTAACGGGTCGCAAAATTATCGTTGATACTTACGGAGGAAAAGGTGCCCATGGCGGCGGTGCTTTCTCGGGAAAAGACCCGTCAAAAGTTGACCGTTCTGCGGCTTATGCAGCTCGACACATTGCCAAGAATCTTGTGGCAGCCGGCGTCAGCGACGAAATATTGGTGCAAGTCGCGTATGCCATCGGGGTGGCCGAACCCATGAATATCTTTATCAATACTTACGGAAAATCGAAAGTCAATCTGTCCGACAGTCAAATAGCGGAAAAAGTTGCATCGATTTTCGATATGCGTCCCAAAGCAATTGAAATGCGTTTGCAACTGCGCAAACCGATTTATTTGGAAACAGCCTCTTACGGACACATGGGCCGTCAACCGAAGAAAATCAAAAAGGTCTTTACTTCCCGCTATCAAAGCGAACCCACAAAAGAAATTGAAGTGGAACTTTTTACTTGGGAAAAAACGGATTTTGTCGATACCGTAAAACAAACATTTAATATTTAATTTATGAACTCGTTGAAAGATACATTCCGGTTACGCAACGGAATACAAATTCCATGTATCGGCTTCGGCACATGGCAAACTCCCGACGGTCGAGTGGCGGAAGAATCCGTGCGTTTTGCAATTGAAAAAGGGTACCGTCATATCGATACGGCGGCCATCTATGAAAACGAAAAGAGTGTCGGAATCGGAATAAAAAATTCCAATGTTCCGCGAAAGGAGTTATTTATCACTTCAAAGGTTTGGAATACGGAAAAAGGCTACGATACCACTCTTCGTGCGTTCGACAAAACCCTGTCGGATCTCGGATTGGATTATCTTGATCTTTATCTTATCCACTGGCCGGCTATCGGAAACGACGGCGAAAAGTACAATAAAGAAACTTGGCGCGCATTCGAAAGACTTTACGAAGAAAAACGAATCAAAGCAATCGGAGTAAGCAATTTCAAACCTCATCATCTCGAGGCATTGATGAAAACGGCCAAAGAGATTCCGATGGTCAATCAAATAGAGTTTCATCCGGGTCAGATGCAGAAAGAAACAGTCGATTTCTGTCGAAAACATGAAATTCTAATCGAGGCTTGGTCGCCTCTCGGGACAGGACGTTTGCTTGCTAATCCCGAGCTTTCGGAAATTGCCTCTCATTATAACAAGTCGGTTGCGCTGTTGTGTATCCGTTGGTGTTTGCAAAACAACGTGTTGCCGTTACCCAAATCCGTTACGCCTTCGCGCATTGAGGAAAATACGGCTGCTTTTGATTTTGAAATCACACCCGAAGATATGCAGACAATCAATTCGATGCCTTATATCGGAGGTTCGGGCTTGGATCCGGATAATCGGGATTTTTAATATCAAAGGAACTTATTATTTTCATATCGGGGGACATTTAATCTGAAAAGAATGTCCCCTTATTTACATTCTTTTCCCTGTTTCACCGGCTCAATTAAAATATCGGCCGTTTTTTCCGTTCAAGATAATATAAATAATAACAGGAGCTCCCAATAAAGGCGTTACGGCGTTCAGGGGAAGTAATTTTCCAAAAGGAAGAATAGTTAATAAATTACACAATAAAGCCACGGTTCCTCCCAGAAGAAGGGTTGTCGGAACCAACAAACGTTGATTAGATGTATTCAAAACCATTCTTGAAATATG
>JAIRRK010000133.1 GCA_031256015.1 Dysgonamonadaceae bacterium | reverse complement strand
AATTATGGTTCCATTTAAAATCTTTTCCGGTTCCGGCTCTCGTTATTTAGCTGAAAAAATCTGTAATAGTTTAGATTGTCCGCTCGGACAAATGAATACCGAACGTTTTGCGGACGGTGAATTTTCCATTTCATACGAAGAATCTATTCGAGGCAGTCATGTGTTTCTTATTCAATCGACTTTCCCCAACTCCGATAATTTGATGGAGTTATTATTAATGATCGATGCGGCCAAAAGAGCTTCGGCGAAATCGATTGTCGCCGTGATTCCTTATTTCGGTTGGGCCCGTCAGGATAGAAAAGATAAGCCTCGTGTGGCTATCGGAGCCAAATTGGTCGCAGACCTTTTAAGTGTTGCAGGAATTAATCGCCTGATAACAATGGATTTGCACGCCGATCAAATTCAAGGGTTTTTCAATGTTCCGGTTGATCATTTATACGGGTCTTCCATTTTTATAGAAGAAATGAAAACTTGGAACTTGGGTAATCCTGTTATCGCAACGCCGGATGTGGGAGGAACCAAAAGAGCAAATGCTTACGCGAAACACTTGAATATACCGATGGTTATCTGCTATAAAATCCGCAAAAAAGCCAATGAAATATCCGAAATGAAAATCATCGGAGACGTCACCGGCATGGATGTTATTTTAGTCGATGATATTGTGGATACGGCAGGAACTATCACCAAAGCAGCCGACTTGATGTTGAGCGAAGGAGCTAATTCCGTCAGAGCCATCGCATCACACGCCGTGATGTCTGATCCGGCCTCAACACGGGTTGATCAATCGGCTTTGGAAGAAATCGTATTTACGGACAGTATTCCTTACTCCAAGAAAAGTGAAAAAGTAAAGGTCATTTCTGTTGCAAATATGTTTGCTACCTCAATCAAAAGGGTTTGCAACAACGAATCCATCAGTACTTTGTATCTGATTTAACTGATCTTGCTTCCGGGAGGAATATCACTCACGGGTTGAATTAAGGAAACCGGTCCATCCGGACTTTCGGCCGATAAAATCATCCCTTGCGATTCTATCCCCTTGATTGTACGAGGAGCTAAATTGGCAATAAAACATACATTCTGGCCGATTAGCTCTTCTGCTTTATAGTGCGCTGCAATCCCCGAAAGGATAGTCCGTCCGCCTAAACCGTCGTCAATCTTGAATTGAAGTAATTTATCCGCTTTGGGAACTTTTGTACATTCCAATACTTTACCTACACGAATATCCAACTTGGTGAAATCGTCAAAAACTATATTTTCCTTTATCGGTTCGGCTTTTAATTCTTTTGAGTCATTCGCTTTTTTAGTATCCTGTAATTTTCGGATTTGCTTTTCAATTGTTTCGTCTTCTATCTTTTCGAATAAAAGTTCCGGTTGATTGATTGGATGATTGGGTTTCAACAAATCGATACTTCCCAATTCCGACCAGTTCAACGTTTCTTTATTAATTATTCTTTTGATTTTCTCGGAAGTAAACGGCAGGAAAGGTTCAAAAGCAATTGCCAAGTTAGCGGTTATCTGTAAACTGATATTCAGGATAGTTGCTGTTCTTTCCTTATCTGTTTTCGCTGTTTTCCAAGGCTCGGTATCCGCCAAATATTTGTTCCCGATGCGAGCTAAATTCATCGCTTCTTTCAATGCGTCGCGGAAACGATAGAGTTCAAGGTAATTTTCCATTTCTTTTTTGACTCCGATAAACTCTTCCCATGTTTGTTTATCATAATCGGTTAATTCGCCTCGAACCGGAATTTTTCCCTCAACATACTTTTGAGTCAGAACCAAAGCCCTGTTTACGAAATTGCCCAAAATAGCTACCAGTTCGTTGTTATTCCGAGCTTGAAAATCTTTCCATGTAAAATCATTGTCTTTGGTTTCCGGTGCATTGGCAGTCAACACATACCGCAATACATCTTGTTTGCCCGGAAAATCTTCCAAATATTCGTGTAACCAGATAGCCCAATTCCGGGAAGTGGATATTTTATCTCCTTCCAAATTCAGAAATTCATTCGCCGGAACATTTTCCGGAAGAATATAACTTCCGTCAGCTTTCAACATGGCCGGAAAGACAATGCAATGAAAAACGATATTGTCTTTTCCGATAAAATGGAGCAGTTTGGTATCTTCTTCTTTCCACCATTTTTCCCAATCATTCGGAAGCAATTCGATTGTATTGGAGATATAGCCGATCGGAGCATCGAACCAAACATAAAGGACTTTTCCTTCAGCTCCTTCTACCGGAACCGGCACTCCCCAATCCAAATCGCGACTTACGGCACGAGGTTGTAATCCCATTTCCAACCACGATTTACATTGTCCGTATACATTGGTTTTCCATTCTTTATGATTTTCCAGTATCCATTTCTTCAACCAAGCTTCGTGCTTGTCCAAAGGAAGATACCAATGCTTTGTTTCCTTTAAAACAGGGACGCTTCCCGAAATAGTTGACTTCGGATTTATCAAATCCAACGGACTTAATGATGTTCCGCAAGTTTCGCATTGGTCTCCATACGCATTTTCACTTCGACAGTACGGACAAGTACCTGTAATATAGCGATCGGCCAGAAATTGTTTTGCTTCTTCGTCGTAATATTGTTCCGATGTTTTTTCGATGAACTCGCCTTTATCATACAACTTCCTGAAAAAATCGGAAGCCGTTTGATGGTGTATTTCGGATGAAGTTCGAGAATAAATATCAAAAGTGATTCCAAAGTCTTCGAAAGACTTTTTAATCAGAAAATGGTAACGGTCTACAATTTCCTGAGGCGTAACACCTTCTGCCTTTGCTTTCAGAGCAATAGGCACTCCGTGTTCGTCCGAGCCTCCGATAAACAAGACTTCTTGACCTTTCAGGCGAAGATAACGTGCATAAATATCGGCGGGAACATAAACTCCGGCAAGGTGTCCGATATGAACGGGACCGTTTGCATAAGGCAACGCCGAAGTTATCAGCGTTCTTTTGAATCTTTTATTCATAACTGAAATATCTTTATTGTTTTTTGAAACATCAACTTATATAAAAAAAGCGATTTTATACGCCATTCAATAAAAATCAAAACCGCAGTTTCGTATTATTTATATCGACGGCAAAGATAGTCAGTTTCGGACGATAAAACAACTTCTTATGTCCTTATTTAACGTGGGTTCGAGATAGCAACGGAACCGATGAAGCTTCTCTCAAAACGAAAAATCGACTGTGACAAACAAAGAACCTTTGCGCTTTTTTTGTCCGTCTTTGCCTGCTTCCAAATAGCTTAAACGCTGAACCCATTCCAACCGGAAAAATTTCAACAGGTTGGAAAAGCCGATATTCATCTCCATGTACGGTTTGTTTCCCAAAGGCGTTATCGCATCGTTTAGAGTAAAAAGCTCCGGATTGAAATCGGGGTTGTTTTTGTCGGACAAAGGCCCGTACAATGCTTTCAAGCCTAAATTGGTCTTTACTTTGCTTTTCTCGGAGAAAAATCGGAAAGGAGACCATTTGAATTGAAGATTGACTTTCCCGGAGATGTAATCATCCGAAATAAACTCGGAAAAATTCATCAAATTGTAATCGCTTGAGTTGAAGATATAACTCTGATTTCCCTTAATAAACAAAAAAGGAAAAGGAAGAGCGTTCCACACTTTTTGTCCGGAAACCTCCAGTTCCAACCGACCCGAATTGGCCGGAAGAAGAAATTCTTTGTATGCGTTCAGATACGTAATATGATACCGATAATCCGAGCCCAGCACATCTTTCAATCCGACCCGATGATTTAAGTTCAATTCAAAACTTCCTTTTCGCAAATACTTTCTTTTTTCTCTTACCTGAAAAAAAGCCTCTCTCGGAGCATACCGAAAAGAAAAATCCAACTCGGAAAAAGTAATCTCCTTTATTTCTCCCCTCTTTTCGGAGAGATATTGCAAGCGACCGACCGGCTTATCATTCAAGTATCTTCCTCCGACTTTAAACGAAAAAAATTTATTCCATTCGTGCTCGTAATCGATTACCAACGACTTTTGCAAAGACATGTCGCGAGTCGCCTTGTGAGAAAAAGAATACAAGATAAAGTCACGATTACCGGTTAATATGTCTTCTCCCGGAATGTTCAAATCGGAGACGTAAGTCATTCTTAACAAACGCTTCGGAAATTCCCAAATATCTCTTTCTTTCGGAAGAAACGAATAAAGAATATCGCTTCGATGCTTCCATTGTTTGTCTTTTGTTCCGTAGGCCCAATATCCTCCCAATAACCAATGTTTATTTAACTGAAGAGTGGTGTTGGCTCCGGCTTTGAATCGGAAGCCTTCCTGCTCGTTGTGACTGAACATTTCACTGACTTCTCCCAGTTCGAAAAGGCCTCTTTCTCCTCCCAAAGAAAAATAATCCGTTAAGAGAAGACGGCTCACTGCTTTGAAGTTTCGATATGCTTTGGTTTGATAGGATAAAGTTTCCAGATTCCCGGCTTGCTTTTCGGCGGGCGAAAGAGAATCTTTTTCATTCGTGTAATCAATCAATCTGTTTACCTGAATGCTTCCTTTCAGGTCGTCGCCGAAATTCCATGCGTATTCTTCTCTTTGCAAATCACTTGCATCGTCCTTTGGTTTGAAATACTGAGTAAATAACCTGTTTGCGGAACTTATTCCGTCCGGATTATTCAGGGTGAATTTTGTTTTCACCAATCTGTGAGGCAGTGACGTTGTTACATACAAATATCCTACATACGACAATAAATCTTTCTTCTTCGGGTAAAACGCAATTTCCAAGACTTCTTCTCCGTCGAGGATTTCCGTCGAGGATTTATAATAACGAAAATGATTCATCTCTTTGCGATACAAAGGACTTTTCACGCGGGATAATTTGGCTTCGTTTGTTTTTTTGAATAAATCCACCTCTTCCTGTAAATTATCCAGAAGGGTTTTCACATTCTTTTTCCCCAAGAAGCCGTAAATGCCTTCATTTTTTAATTCCGATGTATCGTTATCGGACTCTTCGTGAAGTCCGATTGTTAAAACCAAGTTTCTGTTATCATTTTCTTTCAGGAATGTTGCATATTGCAGCCACGGCAGATAAGGCCCGATAAGTGTTCGGAAGATTATGGGACTCGACACGGCGAAGCGATTCAGTTGATTCTCGAGCAATTCTCTGTTGCCTATTGCATTAACAGTCGTTTTCCGATAAACGGAAGAATCGGTCCGGTAACACTCCGCGTTATCCGACAACGACAGAACAATGGAATCGGCCTCTTCGGTAAACGGATAATAACGAAGTGCCTGCATGTTCATGACGGCATAATTAATTTCGACCGGAGTTTTGTTTGCCCAAAGAGAAAGAGAAAAAGAAATACAAAGCCAACTTGCTAAAAAGAATAAACGGAATCTATTTATTTTCATTTCGGTGAAAAATTCTTACTTTCGCAAAAGTAGTTGAAAATATTGAACAAAACAGGAAAACCTCGTGACGAAAACGAACTTCACCGGGAAAAACTCCATATAGAGAAATACAAACATGGATATTTTGAAGAATACAATTGTCCTTATCGGAGCCGGAAATGCGGCAACGCAAATCGGACAAAACCTGAAAAAGAAAGGTTTCGTTGTGGCGCAAGTGTATAGTCATACGCTTGAGTCGGCAAAGAAATTGGGGAAAAGCCTTCGCTCCGACTATACCAATCAAACAGACGAAATCGTTCCGGATGCCGATATTTATCTTTTCTCCGTGAAAGATTCCGTTCTTCCCGAATTGATTAAACGGATAAAACCGAAGAACGGATTATGGCTGCATACTGCCGGAAGCATTCCTGCCGATATTTTCGCCGCCGCGGGAATCAAACGCTACGGCGTTATCTATCCCTTGCAAACTTTCAGCAAAACAAGGGCGATTTCTTTTACGGCGATTCCTCTTTTCATCGAGGCAAATAATGCCGACGACGAACTCTTTTTGAAGGATTTTGCATCCGTTCTCTCGAAAAAAGTTTTTTTCCTGTCTTCCGAGAAAAGGGAATACCTGCACTTAGCTGCCGTTTTCGCCTGTAATTTCACCAATCATATCTACGTGAATGCAATCGAAATCATCGAAAAAGAAGGTTTATCGAAAGAGTTATTGATTCCTTTGATAACCGAAACGGCAAACAAAATCAAAAAGTTGAATCCGAAAGAGGCTCAGACCGGCCCGGCCGTCCGATACGACCGAAACGTAATAGACAAACAGTTGGATTTATTGAAAAACGACCCCGAAAAATACGAGCTGTACAAAATGCTGAGCGAGGGAATTTATCGTAAATCTCAGCTTCCCCCCGCAGAGAACCTCTAAGCGGGTTACAGTCCTCAATTAGAATTGAGGGGTGTCCTCAATTAGAATTGAGAGAGGTTCTCAATTAGAATTGAGGGATGTCCTTTTCATTATTTCTTTTCGTACACCTTTGTTGTTTGTTCCGCGATGTTTTTCCAATTGAGGCGGGATAAATCATACTCGATATTTCGGTGCGGTGCTGTTATCTTTTCTCGGATTTTTTCGGCCAAAGCCTCTTCGTTTCCTACCGGGAAATAAGAATCATCGGGAAGTTCTATTTCTTTATCGGCTTCGATGTCACTTGCCGCTATCGGTAACCGGTAGCTCATTGCTTCAAGCAATACTATCGGAAACCCCTCGTTGAAGGAGGGAAGAACAAACAAAGCTGCATGAGAATAAAGCTGAGTCAGAGCTTCTCCAAAAATGTAATCAGTGAAAATCACATTTTGAGAAGTCATTTTTTTCAATGAATTAAAATAAGATTGTTCCGCATCCGCACCTCCTGCTATCACTAACTTGTATTCAGCCGAGAGTTGCGCTTTTTGAAAAGCTCCGATTAAATAATCGAATCCTTTTTCCTGAGTAATTCGTCCCACCGCCAAAATATATTTTTGAGGAATCAAATTCCAAGAATTCAAGAAACGAGTATCCGAAGATATTTGAGGAGGATTTATTCCATTTGGAATAAAAACGGATTTCTCTTTTATCTTCTTGTTGTACTTATTGATTTGTTTATTACTCACAAAAATGATTGTGTCCGATGTCGATAATGCAATTTTTTCGCTTATTCTTAAGAGGGTTTTTCCGATGAAATTCCATTTTTTATGCTCGTAATTCGGACTATGATAAGTGAGAATTATTTTTCTCCGCCTTAATTTCAGTAACGGAGAAAAGAATGCAGGACCGATATTATGAATATGTACAATATCCGTTTTTTTAAACAACAAATAGAAAGTAGATAAAAATGAATGAATCAACGCTTCCAATCCTTTTATTTTCGTAGAAGGGAGATCTATGAACCGAATATTTTCATAGTGCACATCAAGTTCCTTCACATAAGGTTTTCGTCTGAAAACAATTATTTGGCATTGGGAAGGAAGTAAAGGATACAAACTCTCGCAATGTTTTTCTACTCCTCCTTGTATGTAAGGGAACCCTCTCGTTCCGAAGACAAAAATATTCATTCTTCCGATTGTTTTTTATT
>JAIRRK010000131.1 GCA_031256015.1 Dysgonamonadaceae bacterium | reverse complement strand
GGGAGAGAATATTTTTTATGCTGTTATGTCGGGCGTCATTATACTTGTGGGAATTTCGGCCGGACAAAATAAAATGAATAGAAAAGACCGAGATAAATAACTAAAAAATCTTTCCATTCAAATTGACTCAATAAAAAAAAGAAAGAATTTTATGTTCTTTCTTTTTTTATACCCGAATAATTGGCATCATTTAAGAAACTCCCGATGTTTCGACGCTTGCATTGATTTTTCTTATCAATCCTTGCAGAACATTTCCCGGTCCGAGTTCCGTAAAATTGGCACATTCGTCGGCCACCATGTTTTGAATGGATTGAGTCCATTTCACCGGAGCCGTTAATTGTGCGATTAAATTCTTTTTAATTTCCTCCGGGTCGGTTTCTCCTTTTGTCGACACATTCTGATAAACCGGACATATCGGAGTTTGGAATTTAGTGGAGTTAATAGCCTTTGCAAGTTCTTCGCGAGCCGATTCCATTAAAGGAGAATGGAAAGCTCCTCCGACATTCAGTTTCAAAGCTCGTTTTGCTCCGGCTTCTTTCAATTTTTCGCAAGCTTGATCGACTCCCGTAATGCTTCCCGAAATAACTACTTGTCCCGGGCAATTATAATTGGCGGGAACCACGACGTCATTGATTTCGGAACAAATCTTTTCTATTATTTTATCGTCCAATCCCAATATGGCGGCCATTGATCCCGGTGTTTTTTCACAAGCCTGTTGCATGGCCAAAGCTCTTTTGTAAACGAGTTTCAATCCATCTTCAAAAGAGATGGCGTTTACCGCCGTCAAAGCGGAAAATTCTCCTAAAGAATGACCGGCAACCATATCCGGTTGAAATTTATCGCCCATCGTTTTAGCCAAAATCACCGAATGTAAAAAAATCGCCGGCTGAGTAACCTTCGTTTGACGAAGATCTTCTTCCGTTCCGTTAAACATTAAATCGGTAATGCGAAATTCCAGTATTTCATTTGCTTTTTCAAACAAATCTTTCGCAAGAAATTCGTTATACAAATCGTGTCCCATTCCGACAAATTGGGCTCCCTGTCCGGGAAAAACAAATGCTTTCATACAATATTATCTTAATTATTTCAAAAATCAGGTGCAAAGATATAAGGATAAAAAGTCAAAAAGAATATTTTGAGCAAATTTATTCCGGAAAACAAAAGATTTTCAGTCGATTTTTATGTCGGTTGAAGTTCTTATCTTACCATTTCGGAATTATTTAACGATTATTAAACGACTACGGTTTAAACATTCCTTTTCTTTGTACGTCAAAAGAACAAAAGAAATTGTTTCACTTTTAACACAATGAAGTTATGAAAGCAAGAGTACATTCCATTCTGTTTCTATTTTTTATAGCCTTTTTAGGGATGGGATTTTCAGCAAAGGCTCAAGTTCGTATATCGGTATATGCAAATATTCCTTTGGCACCCAATATCAATTTAACAATAGGAGCTCCGGTTATTGCAGCTCCCGCACCGGATTATGTTTGGATAGACGGTTATTGGTCGTGGGACGATTATTACAGAGAATATGTATGGGTACAGGGCTATTGGGCTCGGGCTCCTTATCGTGATGCTTATTGGATTCCGGGATACTGGGAGTTTTACGGCAATGGATACAGATGGATAAATGCTTATTGGTCGCCGAGAAATATCCATATTCGTTTTGGCTATTATAACGGAAGATACGATTATTTCGGTCGTCCCGTTTACTATCATCGACCTCACCACCATCGTCATTATGGATACGTATATTCCTATGATCATAATCCTAAACATAGAGGAAGAGGATATAACAGCTCGTCTTATTTTAACGAAACTCCTCGAAACGAAAGAGATAGAATTAATAAAAGCAGCAATATTCGACAAGCGGCCACTACAAGAAGCCGACAAGATGTGAGCCAAATAAGAAGAGTCAGTGGTGAATCTCGAAGTGCGGTGAGAAGTTCTCAGAATACAGTATCGGAAAGAAGCAGCTCCCGGTCGAATGCAAATGTTTCGAGTTCTTCCGGTTCTCGAAGCAATAGCTCCCGACAATCGGTTGAAAGTTCACAATCATCTCGAAGTAACTCCCGGTCGGATGCAAACGTTTCAAGTTCTTCCGGTTCGCGAAGCAATAGCTCACGGCAATCAGTTGAAAGTTCACAATCATCATCCCGGAACAATAATACCCGGCTTCGCTCAAACTCCGATTCCGGCAGCCGACAAAGTGTAAGCCGAGACTCCGGTAGCAGTTCTCGTTCTCGTTCAAGTTCAGCTTCCGGTTCCTCTTCCGGAGCATCAAGAAGGTCGTCAAGTTCCGGAAACCGATGAACTTAATATCTTTCGTGCCGGATAAGATAAAATGAAATAAAGTAACAACCATTCATGTCGGGTTGTTACTTATTCTTTTGCATAAGCTATTGTTTTTATTAAAAGAAACCATTAATTTTACACGTTCAATTTTAAAAAAAATCATCATGGAAATGAAAATGTCATATAAAAAATTACTTCTTCTTTCTTTGTTTTGCGGAATAATTTTTATGTCCAATACTCACAATGTAAGTCAAGACAAGGACAACAAGGAAGAAGAAAAAGTGATTACAGTCGATAAATTGATTCATGATTTCGGAACCATAAAAGAAGAAGCCGGAGAAGTCTCCACCGAATTCATTATTACAAATAACACGGATAGTACAATTGCTATATCCAAAGTAATCGTATCGTGTGGCTGTTCGAATACAAAATGGACAAAAGAACCCATAGCTCCGGGAAAAACAGGCAAAGTAACCGTATTATTTGACCCAAAGGGATTTTATGGGCCGTTTGAAAAATCGGCAACAGTAGCAACAACCGGAAATCCGAATAAAATATTATTACGAATCAAAGGAATCGTAGAATAAAAAATCAAAATATTACTAATTAATAAATTATTTTTATATCATGGACACTCAAAAAATCAAAAACAAATTCAAAGAGTTATTTGGAAGTGAAGGTATTCTTTATACTTCACCGGGTCGTATCAATTTAATCGGCGAACATACCGATTATAACGGAGGTTTTGTGCTTCCCGGAGCTATCGACAAAGCAATGTACATTGTGATAGAATCGAATGGTACGGATACGGTAAAAGCTTATGCTTGCGATTTAAATGAATCATCCGAATTCAAAATAAACGTTGATAGTGATAAACCTCAAGAGCAATGGGCATCGTATGTTTTTGGAGTTGTTCGTGAAATGCAGAAAAAAGGAAAAAAAATCAAGGGTTTTAATATCGTTTTATCCGGTGAAGTTCCGTTAGGAGCCGGAATGTCTTCTTCCGCAGCTTTGGAAAGTGCAGTCGGATACGCATTAAACGATATCTACAACTTGGGTTTCACTCGTCCCGAATTGGCTACGATAGGACAAATGACGGAACACAATTACATCGGTGTCAAGTGTGGTATCATGGATCAGTTCGCTTCATGTATGGGAAAAGAAGGCTCTTTGATTCGTCTGGATTGTCGTTCATTGGATTACGAATACGTTCCTTTTAATCCCAAAGGATACAGATTGGTACTTATCAATACCTGCGTTGCTCACAATTTAGCAGCCGGAGGAGAATACAACAAACGTCGTCAATCATGTGAAAATGTAGTTTGCAAAATAGCCGGAAATCATCCGGAAGTAAAATTATTAAGAGATGCCAATATGCAAATGTTGGGAGAAGTAAAAAGCGAAGTAAGTCCGATTGATTATAAAAGAGCCAAATTTGTTATCGGTGAAATTCAACGTCTTTTGGATGCTTGTGAAGCTTTGAATAAAGGCGACTACGAAACAGTAGGAAAGAAAATGTACGAAACCCATGAAGGATTAAGCAAAGAATATGAAGTAAGCTGTCCGGAATTGGATTTCTTAAACGATCAAGCAAAAAAATACGGAGTGACCGGTTCACGTGTCATGGGCGGCGGTTTCGGAGGCTGTACAATCAATCTTGTAAAAGACGGATTGTATGACGATTTCGTAAAAGGAGCAACCGCAGCTTACGAAAAAGAATTTAACATCAAACCAAAAGTTTACGATGTTGTTATAAAAGACGGTGCCCGGAAATTAAGTTAAACGCATCCCGGATTAGGGTTTCAATGTATAAAGAAGGACTACTTGAGATTATCAGGTAGTCTTTTTTATATTAAACCCCTAAGTACATGACAAAGTCAGACACCGGAATTGTACACAATCCTCTCCAAAAAAACAATAAAAAGATTAGCAGATTGAATGAAATATCAAAAAAAGTTTTTACCTTCGCAGGCAAATATTAAATACCCGTGAAAATATCGATGAAAATAAGATGAATATCCTGAATGACATAACTAAAAGAAAGATTGCTTTTTCTTCCATTTTTTCTCTTGAAAATTTGGTGGTTTCGGATATTTTCTTAAACACACACACACACACACACACACACACACACACACACACACACACACACCCTTAACTTCCCGCCCACCCGCTGTTAAAAGAATAAATGGTGCAAAGGAAACAATTTTTCGCGAATATTCAAGAAGTAACAACACAATATATACCGTAAGACAACCAAACTTTGGTTGTGGACAACCGAACCTTGGTTGTGGACAACCGAACCTTGGTTGTGGACAATCTAACTTTGGTCGTCGACAACCGAACCTTGGTCGTCGACAACCGGACTTTGGTCGTCGACAACCGTA
>JAIRRK010000111.1 GCA_031256015.1 Dysgonamonadaceae bacterium | reverse complement strand
TCTTTGGCGGCATCTCTTCCTTGTCCCAGCTTAGTATCGTTATAGCTGTACCAGCTTCCGCTTTTCTTAATAATGCCCAATTCCGCGCCTAAATCGACTAATTCTCCTATTTTGGAAATACCTTCTCCGAACATGATATCAAATTCGGCTTTGCGGAAAGGAGGAGCCACTTTATTTTTGATGACTTTCACCTTTGTTTGATTTCCGATAACTTCATCACCTTCTTTTATTTGTGTAGAGCGACGAATATCCAATCTTACGGAAGAATAAAATTTAAGTGCATTTCCTCCGGTTGTTGTTTCTGGATTACCGAACATCACACCGATTTTATCGCGCAACTGATTAATGAAAATACAAGTTGTATTTGTTTTATTGATTGCCGCCGTCAGCTTTCTTAGAGCTTGAGACATCAATCGAGCCTGTAATCCCATTTTGGAGTCACCCATTTCTCCTTCCAGTTCAGCTTTGGGAGTCAAGGCGGCAACCGAATCGACAACAACAATATCGATAGCCGATGAGCGAATCAATTGTTCCACTATTTCCAACGCTTGTTCACCCGAATCCGGTTGAGATATCAAAAGGTTCTCGATATCCACTCCTAATTTTTCGGCATAGAATCGATCGAAAGCATGTTCCGCATCAATGAAAGCGGCAATTCCTCCTGCTTTCTGCGCTTCGGCGATTGCATGAATGGCCAACGTGGTTTTACCCGACGATTCGGGACCGTATATTTCGATTACTCTTCCTCTTGGATATCCACCCACGCCTAAAGCAACGTTCAGAGATACCGAGCCGGTTGGAATGACCAATACTTCTTCGATGGCATCATCGCCCATTTTCATTATGGAGCCCTTTCCATAATTTTTCTCGATTTTATCCATTGCAGCTTGAAGAGCCTTTAATTTTTCAGCATTAGGAGCTGTTTGTACTTTTGTTTCTTTCTCTTTCACTTCTTTTTGTTTTTCACTTTTGTTGTCCATAATTACGTTTAATTTTTAAGGATTTGATTATTTTAATTACACTTCCAATTTTCCATTAAAGATTTCATGCCAAGGTAAACCTTGTTTATTTAATTGCTCCATGAATGGATCCGGATTAAATTCTTCAACGTTGAAAACGCCCGGTTTTTTCCATAAACCGCTCATAAACATCAAAGCCCCGATTGTTGCCGGAACTCCGGTCGTATAACTGACACCTTGCGTTCCTGTTTCTTTATAAGCAGCTTCATGAGAACAATTATTGTAAATATAATAAGTTATTTCTTTGCCTTTTTTGTCTAATCCTTTGATACGGCATCCGATAGATGTTTCTCCCGTATAGTTTTCTCCAAGTTCTCCGGGATTGGGGAGAACGGCTTTCAAAAACCGAATCGGAACGATTTCCATTCCGTTATAAATGACCGGATCGATGCGGGCCATTCCGATATTTTGAATCACACGAAGATGAGTCAAATATTCTTGTCCGAAAGTCATCCAAAAACGAGCCCTTTTCAATGTCGGGAAATTTTTCACTAACGATTCCAATTCTTCGTGATAAATGACATACGATTCTTTAGGCCCTATATTCGGATAAGTTAACGGTTGATGTATTTCATGAGGTTCTGTATAAATCCATTGTCCGTTTTCCCAATACTTTCCTTTCTGAGTTACTTCACGGATATTGATTTCCGGATTAAAGTTCGTAGCAAAAGCCTTTCCGTGATCTCCCGCGTTGCAATCGACAATATCGAGATATTGCATTTCACTGAAATGATGTTTAGCGGCATACGCCGTGAAAATAGAAGTGACTCCCGGGTCGAAACCGCAACCTAAAATAGCGGTCAATCCGGCTTTTTCAAATTTATCTTTGTACGCCCATTGCCATTTATATTCAAATTTAGCTTCGTCTTTAGGCTCATAGTTTGCCGTATCCAGATAATTAACGCCGGTTTCCAGACACGCATCCATGATAGTCAGGTCTTGATAAGGAAGAGCGGCATTGATAACTAATTTCGGTTGAAAGCTTTTGAATAATGCGACTAATTCCGGAACATGGTCGGCATCGACATAAGCCGTTTGAATTTTTTTGTTTCCATATTTGGTTCCGATAGCGTCGGAAACAGCATCACATTTTGATTTTGTTCTGCCGGCGAGCATAATGTCTCCGAAAACCTGATGATTTTGTGCCGTTTTATGAGCTATGACGGTGCCTACTCCTCCCGCCCCGATAATAAGTATTTTCGACATTTCAGATAAATTTTTTGATATGCAAAAGTAATATAAAATTAGATGATTATTGATTTTTCAACCACTCTTTTTCTTCTTCAGTTAAGAATGGACTCAATTGTTCATAAACCGTAAGATGATAATTTTCCAACCATTCTTTTTCTTCTTCGGTTATTAGCGACCAATCAATCATCTTTCTGTCAATCGGACAAAGTGTAAGAATTTCGAAAGCATAAAATTCTCCGAATTCAGTAGTTTTACAGGGAATTGTCAACATCAAGTTTTCTATCCGTATTCCGTATTTGCCCGATTTATATAATCCGGGTTCATTGGAGGTAATCATTCCGGGCTGTAAAGCTGTCGGATTGTAATTCATTCGAATACTTTGCGGTCCTTCGTGAACATTCAGAAAATGCCCGATTCCGTGCCCTGTTCCGTGTAAAAAATTCTGTCCTTCTTCCCAAATAAATTGTCGCGCCAAAACATCCAATTGCATCCCGACGGTTCCTCTGGGGAATACGGCTTTGGATAATCGGATGTTTCCTTTTAATACATTCGTAAAGTCTTTTTTCATTTCGTCCGACACGTTTCCGACTGAAATTGTTCGGGTAATATCGGTTGTTCCGTCGAAGTATTGAGCTCCGGAATCGATTAAAAGAAGACCTTCGGAAAGGATTGTTGCATCGGTTTCCGGAGTAGCTCCGTAATGAACAATAGCACCGTGTTCGCCATATCCGGCGATGGTTTCGAAGCTTTCACCGACAAAATATTGCTGTTCGCTCCGGAGTTCTTTTAACATTGAACCGACACTCAATTCCGTTACTGTCTGATTGTTTTTCAATTGATTTTCTATCCGGATTAAAAACTTGACCAAGGCGACACCATCGCGTCGCATAGCGTTGCGAAAGCCTTCTATTTCTTTTTCATTTTTGATTGATTTCATGTAATCAATCGGATGCACGTCTGTCTGAACGATTCGGCAACCGGTCGGGATACCGGAATATAGTTTATGATTGATTTTATTCGGAGTGATAAGTATCGTACTGCCGGTTGGGATATGGGTTATATACGATTCGATTTTATCGTAATCGGCCAAGATAACTTTTTGATTTTGTAAATGTTCCGCAACTTCTTCCGACAGTTTCCGAGGATTGATGAAAAGAACCTGTTCTTTCTCCGAAACAACGGCATAACTGACAACGACCGGATTATAATCAATATCGTTTCCTCTTAGATTGAAAAGCCACGCAATCATATCCAAAGAAGCCAAAACAGTGTAATTGCAGTTTTGTTTTTTCATTTCCGTAAGCAAACGATTTATTTTGCTTTGAGTGCTTTCTCCGGAAAATTCTTCGGGAAAGATAAACGCTTTGTTTGAAGGAATACTCGGTCTGTCTTTCCAAAGGAAGTCGCAGGGAGCAAAATCGGATTTTACATTAATCCGATGCTTGTTAAAAAAACGGATTAACGACAAGGCATCGGAGGCACTGTATATCTTTCCTTCCAATCCGACAGTATCGTTTATCGATAGTTGGTTTTTTATCCACTCTTCAATAGAAGGCGTACCGGAAATTCCTGTTTTATATAAATCGATTCCCGAGTTTTTTAATTGTTGTTCGGCCTGAATAAAATAACGCGAATCGGTCCATAAACCGGCTTTTTCCATTGTGATTGCCATCGTTCCGGCCGATCCGTTAAATCCGGAAATCCATTCCAACGTTTTCCAATGAGAGGGTATGTATTCTCCGATATGAGGGTCGGTTTTCGGAATGATACAAGCTTGAACATTTTCGTTTTTCATTGCTTCCCGGAGCAATTGTATTTTTTCTCTTGATTTCATTTCAGGTTTTTTTCTTTTGAACAAAAACTTCTTCCCATACAACCCACAAAATAAAAACGATTCCGTAATAAATATACCGGAATATTCCGTCATGGAAAAAATCGAATTTATCGGGATAAAGTCGCGTTAACATAGATATGGAACCTATCCTGATTATATTGTACAGCGTAAGGATAATGCATCCGAGAGGGATATACCACAGTTTATTCCAATAGGGCAGAAAGCGAAAAACATATCCTTTTCCATTCGGGTTTTTTATAAGGGCGAAACACTTGTAAAAAACCATAATTCCGACAAATATCATCATTTGTTTTACTCCGGTACAACCCCAAACAATAGCCGTAGTTCCTACATTTTCCGGATAAACCAAGCGGATTCCGTTAACGACTAAATCCTTCATACCGGGAAATAAATGAACAAAACAAGCGGCGGAGTTGGCCAACCATTCAGGGAAAGTATGTTGAAGCCATTCGATGGTTATTTCTTCACCGAAAAGAAATATTTGATTTCCTTTGCGGTCACCGTCGATTGCGATTTTCCAAGAAAAATGAAAGAAAAAAAGTAGAAACAGGAAATAAATGATACTCTTAAAGGGAGTTAAGTCATCCCATACTTTCAAAAGTTTCTTAGCGCATTTCATTTTTTATCTTTGAGATTTGTCCGGCGCAAAGATAATTCTTTTGATTATATAAAATGGCAGTTTTGTCATTAAAATATGTTTATCCCGCAGTAGAGACGGAGCGCGCCTCGTCTCTACCCGCAAACACGAAAAACAAGAAAAAAAACAAAAAAATAAACTTTTTCTTCATTTTTTCTCTTGAATTTGCAAAATATTAAGAAAAAGTTATTAGCTTTGCAACCGGATACGAAAAACGTTTAAAAACAAATAATAAAACAATATGAATCTCATGTACGATATAACTAAAAA
>JAIRRK010000107.1 GCA_031256015.1 Dysgonamonadaceae bacterium | reverse complement strand
TCCGACGGTAAGGCGAATGTCAATCGTTTGTCGGCGAAACAGATAAATCGCTTTCTGTTCAAGTGATTTATCCGCTCTGACTTACGCAATTAACGATTAAAGGATTTTCGATACAGTCATCGAAAATCCTTTATTTTTTCTGTTTTATTCTAACTATAAACTGATTCTCCTCAATTCAAATACTTCAAAATTTCTTTTTTCAGGTCATTATAGTTTTCTACTCGAAAAACAATTTCACCCTCTTTATTCATGATAAACGTTGTCGGTAAAGCTGTTACATTGTATTTTTTAATTGTTTCGGAATGGATGGTTTCCGGGTCTCTTACACAAATCCAAGGAAGATTCACAGCTGCATTTTTCCATGTATGCTCATCATTATCCAGCGATACCTGATAAATTGCAATATTTTTGAAACGCTCATCAAAATAAATTCCCGATAACATCCGGTTATGTTCAGGAGAATCTATTGCAGAATAAACAGTAAAGTCAATTAAGGTAACTTTTCCCTCACACGCTTCCGACATTCTAATCTCTTCGCCGGTTAAAGAAGGAAGAGAAATATCATATCTCGTTTTTCCGTCTAAAACATCAATAAAGACAGGTGTTATCGACGATTCTCGAGGAACGGAACGAGTGCTCAAATAAATATTTTTCAATTGCAATGCTCGCGGAGAATCAGGATAATATAAATCCCATGCATTAGCTGCTGCACCGTACAATTTATTGTCCTCTTTATTGTATGGGTCGAAAATCAAAAAAGTATTTATCTGTTGAAATAAAGCAAAATAAGAAGACAAACCGATAAAATTGGAACCGATAATTTCTCTTACTCGGCTTTTATGAGCATTGATCACTTTGTACGCTTCCTCTTTGAATGTATCGCCTGATATTTCTCCTGCATCAAATTGCCCGGATAGCGCATTGTATTTTCTACTGCTGTCTATTTGCAACAGCGTTAACTCTTTTATTTTGATATTCTCCGGATTATTTTCATCCAAAGTGTAATCGGTAGCAAACGAATCCGTTTGGGCATTGACCGTAATAGTCTCGGTACTGTCGACGGCCAGATTAATTCTCTGATTATCTAATCGTAAACGATAAAAATCAGGATGAATCGGTCTTGCTTGTTTAAATAAATAATCTCCTGAAGCATCTAATACAACAGAATCCAACAAAGTTGTTTTTGAAATTCCGATTTGCTCCAAGTACAAAACTTTATCGGCGGCATTCTCTATTTTTCCGGTAATTTTAAATTCTTCCGCTTTATGGCAAGAAGAAAGAATAAACAAACAGAGAAACAAAAAAATGCAAAATGGACGGATAATGAATGTTGTCATATTCAAATTATTGAATTTAAGAAGCAAAGATAATCTATTTCATTATTTTTTTCATTACCTTTGTTCGATTTTAAAAAGACGAGAAAAATTTAGAAAGATTATTTTATGATTAATCCTATTGTAAAGACAATTACATTGAGTGATGGACGGACTATCACTCTTGAAACCGGCAAGCTGGCTAAACAAGCCGACGGATCGGTTGTGTTAAGAATGAATAACACAATGCTTTTAGCAACAGTATGTGCCGCGAAAGAGGCAAATCCCGGAGTGGATTTTATGCCCTTGTCGGTAGAATATAAAGAAAAATTTTCTTCTTTCGGGCGTTTTCCCGGAGGATTTATGAAAAGAGAAGGACGCGCTTCGGATTATGAGATTTTAACTTCTCGTTTGGTCGACCGTGCGTTACGTCCTCTTTTCCCGGATGATTATCATGCCGAAGTTTTTGTAAATGTAACTTTGTATTCTTCGGATGGAGAAGATGTGCCTGATGCCTTGGCCGGATTAGCGGCTTCTGCTGCGCTGGCCGTCTCGGATATTCCTTTTAACGGACCCATTTCGGAAGTCCGCGTGGGTAGAGTCAATGGCGAGTTTGTTGTCAATCCGACTTTTAATCAGTTGGAAAATGCAGATATGGATATTATGGTCGCTGCAACACTCGACAACATCATGATGGTGGAAGGTGAAATGAAAGAAGTATCGGAAGCCGATTTGCTGAATGCAATAAAATTTGCTCATGAAGCCATCAAGCCGCACTGCCAAGCTCAAATAGAGCTGATGGAAGCTGTAGGAACTACCGTAAAACGGGAATATTCTCATGAAACAAATGATGAAGAGTTACGGGCAGACGTAAAAGCCAAATTGTACGATAAAGTATATTCCATCGCAACAGCAGGAAAAGATAAACACGAAAGAAGTGATGCTTTCAGTCTGATTAAAGAAGAGTATAAAGCGACTTTCACCGAAGAAGAATTGGAAGAAAAAGGTGCTTTAATCGATAAATACTACCATGATGTGGAAAAAGAAGCGATGCGTCGAGCTATTTTAGATGAAGGAAAACGATTGGACGGACGCAAAACAACCGAAATCCGTCCGATTTGGTCGGAAATCTCTTGTTTATCCGGCCCTCACGGTTCAGCCATTTTTACGAGAGGAGAAACACAAGCTTTGGCAACGGTTACTTTGGGAACAAAATTGGATGAGAAAATAGTGGATGATGTATTAAATAACGACAAAGAACGTTTCTTACTTCATTATAATTTCCCTCCGTTTTCAACAGGAGAAGCACGCCCTCAAAGAGGTGTCGGACGCCGTGAAGTCGGTCACGGAAACTTGGCTCATCGAGCATTAAAACCCATGATTCCCGAAAATTATCCTTATGTAATCCGTATCGTTTCCGACATATTGGAATCGAATGGTTCTTCTTCAATGGCAACGGTTTGTGCCGGAACACTTTCTTTAATGGATGCCGGAGTACAAATTAAACGTCCGGTTTCGGGTATTGCCATGGGACTTATTTCCGAAAATAAAGGAACCAATTATGCGGTTCTTTCCGATATTTTGGGCGACGAAGATCATTTAGGCGATATGGACTTCAAAGTGACAGGAACTACGCAAGGTATTACGGCCACTCAAATGGATATCAAGGTTGATGGACTTTCTTATGAAATTCTTGAAAATGCCTTGGCGCAAGCAAAAGAAGGACGAGCGTTTATTCTGGGAAAAATACTGGACACCATGTCGGAACCTCGAGAAGATTTGAAACCTCATGCTCCTCGTATCGAAGTCATGATTATTCCGAAAGATTTTATCGGAGCCGTAATCGGACCGGGCGGAAAAATCATACAAGGTATGCAGGAAGAAACCGGAACTACGATTACGATTGAAGAAATAGACGGAATCGGCCGGATCGAAATTGCAGCAAACAGTAAAGATTCCATCGAAGCAGCCAAAGCAAAAATTAAAGGCATCACGGCAGTTCCCGAAATAGGTGAAATATACGAAGGAAAAGTTCGTTCGGTTATGCCATACGGAGCTTTTGTGGAATTTCTTCCGGGAAAAGACGGCTTATTGCATATTTCGGAAATCGACTGGAAACGGTTGGATTCCGTGGAAGATGCCGGAATCAAAGAAGGCGATATGATTCAAGTAAAATTAATTGACATCGACCCGAAAACGGGTAAATTCAAATTATCGAGAAAAGTATTGTTGCCTCGCCCGGCTCAACCCGAAAAAAAATCGGAATAAAATCGTTATTGAGTCATTCAATAAGAACAGATATGCCGATAATTTGCATGTTATCGGCCTGTTTGTTTTATTTTATGAAAAATATAATTACATTTGCACTCGCTTTACGTAACCTCTGAAGAGAAGAACGAGTGACTCTTGAATGTTACGTTAGTCATTAAACAATTAAAAGCTAAAAAAAATGGACTTAATTAAAATTGCAGAACAGGCATTTGAAACTCCGAACGAAAAAAAACATCCTGCGTTTAAGAGTGGAGATACCATCACGGTGGCTTACCGTATCAAAGAAGGGAACAAAGAACGTATTCAGCAATATCGCGGTGTCGTGATTAAAATTGCCGGACATGGTGATTCAAAAAGATTTACTGTAAGAAAAATGTCGGAAAACATCGGAGTGGAACGTATCTTTCCGTTGAATTCTCCTTTTATCGACAGTATTACTCTTAATAAAGTAGGTAAAGTACGTCGTGCAAAACTGTATTATTTACGTGCTCTTACCGGTAAAAAAGCAAGAATTAAAGAAAAGAGGGTTAAATAATTCTCTCTTTCTGAAGCATAAAAAGAGGGTGCACTTCACAATGCACCCTCTTTTTTATTGTGCTTTCGGCAACCCGGTTTCACCCCGAGCTGCGCTCCGCTACGCAGAAATCCGTAAGCTCCTTAAAGAGTCGCCCTTCAAGGAGCACAAGAGACTCTCTTAAGGAAGCACAAGAGAGTCTCTTGTGGAGACACAAGAACCTCTCTTGTGGGAGCATGAGAGACTCTCTGTAAGCCCCTTAAAGAGTTGCACTTTAAGGAGTATAAGAGATAACCTCGTTTAAATGCGGTTTTCTGCGCGTAGCGCAGGAAACTGCAAACTGTTTTTAACGCCGCCTGCACCAAGTAAAGAAAAAAATAAACTTTTTCTTCACTTTTTCTCTTGAATTTGCAAAATATTAAGAAAAAGTTATTAGCTTTGCAACCGGATACGAAAAACGTTTAAAAACAAATAATAAAACAATATGAATCTCATGTACGATATAACTAAAAA
>JAIRRK010000077.1 GCA_031256015.1 Dysgonamonadaceae bacterium | reverse complement strand
TATGAGTTTCTTTTTGTTTATTCAATCCGCTTATATGCAGTTGGACTTCTTTCTCGTTGTTTTCGATGGATATTTTACTGTCTTCGAGTCGATAATTACCGAATTGCATATAAGGAATATTGGCCGTTAAATGAATCTGATTATCGACATTATTGTAATTTCCGGTAATATGAGCCTGATTGAAAACAGTTAAAGGAAGCTCAAAGATATAAGAAAATTCCCGAGTATCGTTCACCGTGAAATTCATAGTAAAATGGGTTTCTTCCGTATCATCCGGAGAAGCTAAAGAATTATTTTCGAATAAAGACGGGAGGTATAACGAACTCCATTTTTTCAGCGAAAGAACTATATTTTTCCATGTGAAATTGCCCGTTATTTCTCCGTTTAAAATATCCGAATGAATCGTCCAATGATTTTTTTCTTCCTCTTTCAGAGTATTGATATCGATTTGTTTTATTTGATAACCTCCTTTGTTTGTTGAAAATAATAAGTTATTGACAACAATACTTCCTTCCAGATTATCGATGTTATTCCCTTTGAAATCGGCATCGACGGAAAAAGAAAGTTCCGGATCGGTATATTTTTGGGTCAAATTCAATTCATCCAATAACAGTTCCGATGCCTTCGCCGAAAAATTGAATTCGGAGTCTTTTCCCTTGAAAACAAATAAACCTTCTGCGGTTAATTGCCCATGCGGACTGTCGGCATTGAAATTTCCTTTGAAACTTTCGGAAGTGAAATCTCCTTGCAAACTAATATTTTCGTAAGTATATGATTTATAATAAAACCGGTTGATTAACGCATCAACATTGCCTTTCATTCCGGTTGCATCACTGTATGTTGCATCAATATTGATTCCGAAAACAGCGGGACCAAAATCGGGATTACCGATTAAATCTTTCAGGTTTATTTCGGTGGAATGTACTTTTCCTTTAAGAAAAATGTGATTTTTTTTTCCGAAATTTATATCCGTTCGCAAATTTCCTATCTTTGAATGAAGAAAAACAGAGCTTGTTAAATTACTTAAAAACCCGGAAACATTTCCGTTAATCACAACTTGTCCCAGATTTCGAATCGGTTTGGGAATTTCAACGGGTTGTGAGTTGAAATTATCGGCTAACTGCTGAAATCCTCTTTCATTGATGTATGAATCGTTTATGTTGGTTTTGATGAAAATATTAAAAATATCAGGACTGCTTAAATTCCGAACATTTCCGTCCAAGGAAAGGAATATGTTTTTCGATTCTTGGATTTTTAACTCATTGAAAACGATGTCATCCAATGTTCCGGAAGCTTTCCCTTCGATTTTTATCGGGTCGTGAAATTTCGAAAATACCGGAGCCAATGCGCTTATATCATAAAGAGTTATATTCGAAGGTTCAATCCGAAAATTAAATGTTGTTTTTTCCATAAAATTATCTTCAGGAAGAACATTTCGAAAATCAGCCGAAAGATCCGATAATTTGATTTTTGAATGAGGTAACTCCAAATACAATTGATCTATTTTTGCTTCATCGGTATTAATAAACACTTTTCCGTAAAGTTGAGTGATTTGTAATCCGGATTTCTCCTTACAGGTCAATTTTTTAATATCAACATCCAAAAGATTGTTCGTTAATTCTTTTAATTTTATTTTGACACTTATGTCACGGATATAAATATCGTTGGGATTAAATACATTAGGGCTTGCTTCTTTATTCTTTACTTTATAGCTGAATGTTCCGTAGGCAAGAGACAAATTGTTGATTCTTACATCAATCGGAGTATCTTTATCGTCGTTGTTTTTTTTCTTAAAAGCATCGATAATATATTGAATATTCAAAGGAGATTTTTCATCTTCCTTACTCAGATTCAATTGAAAAGAATACAGTTGTACGGAACCGAAATTAAATTTATTTTGGAAGAGAGACCGAAAATCAAATCCGGCAGCAATCCGTTTGGCGGATAAAACTGCATCTCCGTTTTGATCTTCCAAATAGACATTTTTGAGAATCAATTTATTGAATGGCTGAAATTCGATTTTTTCTATTTCCACCTTTGTCTCAATTCGATTTTCGATGTATTCGGTGACAATCAGAGATATTTTCTTTTGAAAATAAGGTATCTGAAATAGTGAGGCGGGTAAAAGATAAAACACCACCATGAGAGACAAAACAAACCGAACTATGTATTTAAATACTTTCATTACCTAAATTCTGCACAAAGCTATTAAAAAAATTGCTATTTTTGTGTTCTCAAAATCGAACAATACGGAATAGTATTTCTCCTTATTGTTTTTTAACAAAAACAGATGATTACAGTACTCGGAATCGAATCTTCTTGTGATGATACTTCGGCGGCAATTATACGTGATGGCGTAATTTTGTCGAATATCATTGCGGGGCAAAAAGTTCATGAAGCTTATGGTGGAGTCGTTCCGGAATTGGCTTCACGGGCTCATCAGCAAAACATTATTCCCGTAGTTGATCAGGCAATTAAACAAGCCGGAATAAAAGCAAATGATATTGATGCTGTTGCTTTTACACGCGGTCCGGGTTTATTGGGTTCTTTACTTGTGGGAATTTCTTTCGCCAAAGGATTTACCTCCGCTTTGAATATTCCGATGATTGAAGTGAATCATCTTCAAGCACATGTTCTGGCTCATTTCATCAAGCAGGATGAAAACGACATCAACCAACCGCGATTTCCTTTCTTGTGTTTATTGGTTTCCGGAGGAAATTCTCAAATTATCGTAGTCCGAAACTATAATGAGATGGAAATAATCGGTCAAACCATCGATGATGCAGCCGGAGAAGCATTTGATAAATGTGCGAAAGTGATGGGATTACCTTATCCGGGAGGTCCGGTTATCGATTGCTTGGCAAAAGAAGGAAATCCCCGAATTTTTCGGTTGAATAAACCTCATTTAAAAGGGTACGATTATAGTTTCAGCGGATTAAAAACCTCTTTTTTGTATCTGTTGAGAGATAAATTATCGGAAAATGAAAATTTTATTGAAGAAAATAAAGCAGATTTATGTGCCGGTTTACAATCGACCATCATTGATGTTCTAATGGATAAATTGGCTAAAGCGGCCAAAGACTTAAAAATAAAGGAGATTGCGATAGCCG
>JAIRRK010000195.1 GCA_031256015.1 Dysgonamonadaceae bacterium | reverse complement strand
AAGGTTGAGGGATGTCCTCATAAACGACAAATTGCTTATCGGTTTTTCCTTTCAGCTTTCATTTCCTGTTCGAAGGAAGGATAAAAATGAGCAATGGTTTCGATTCCTTTGAGGAAATGGTCGATTTTGTAACTTTCGTTGGGAGAGTGAATCGCGTCTTCTTCCAACCCGAATCCCATCAAGATGGATTTCGTACCGAGAATACGGTCGAATCCCGCAATAACGGGGATGCTTCCGCCGCTTCGTGTCGGTATCGGGTTTTTGGCGTAAACGGCTTTGTAAGCCTTTTCCGCGGCTTTGTATCCCGGATGGTCAATCGGAGACACATAGGCTTCTCCGCCGTGTCCCGGATGAACTTTTACTTTGACGCTTTTGGGAGCAATGGATTCGAAATGCTTTTCAAACAACTTGCTTATTTGATGGGAATCTTGGTCGGGAACCAATCGCATCGATAGTTTGGCGTGTGCTTTGGCCGGGAGAACCGTTTTGGCTCCTTCGCCGGTATAGCCTCCCCAAATTCCGCAGACGTCGAAGGTGGGACGAATCCCGGTTCTTTCTATCGTTGAGAAACCTTTCTCGCCCTGAACTTCTTCTATTTCCAACGCTTTTTTGTACGCCGCGAGGTTGAACGGAGCTTCGGCCATTAACTTTCTTTCGTGTTCCGATACTTCACGCACATCATCGTAAAAACAAGGAATCGTAATACGGTTGTTTTCGTCGGTGAGAGAAGCAATCATCTTGCATAACTCGTTGATGGGATTGGCTACCGCGCCGCCGAAAAGGCCGGAGTGCAAATCTTTGTTCGGGCCGGTTACTTCTACTTCCAGGTAAGTTAATCCTCGAAGGCCGACCGTGATAGACGGAACGTCGGAGGCAATCATGCTTGTGTCGGAAACAAGAATGACATCCGATTGAAGCATTTCTTTGTTTGCTTTGCAGAACTCGTAGAGGTTTCCGCTTCCGATTTCTTCCTCTCCTTCAATCATGAATTTCACGTTACAGTTCAATTGACGGGTTTGCACCAGATACTCGAACGCTTTGGCGTGCATAAACGATTGTCCTTTATCGTCATCGGCTCCGCGGGCATATATTTTCCCGTCTTTTATAACCGGATTGAACGGGTCGGTTTTCCATAATTCCAAAGGGTCAACGGGCATCACATCGTAATGGCCGTAAACCAAAACGGTAGGGGCGTCCTTCGAAACAATTCTTTCTCCGTAAACGACCGGGTTGCCTTTTGTCGGCATTACTTCGCATTTATCCGCACCTGCGGCCAGTATAAGTTCTTTCCAACGCTCGGCGCATCGAATCATGTCCGGTTTGTGACTTTCCTCGGAGCTGATGGAGGGAATGCGTATTAAACTAAAAAGTTCCTCGACGAAACGGTCTTTATTTGCTTGAATATAACTTTTCAAATCATCCATAATAGTTTGTTCTATAAGTTGAAAATTTCACACGGATGCAAATGTATGAAATTTCGGGATTAAAACAATGAAAAGCTTGAATAAGAAAAATTAAATCGCGGCAAATACGTTAAGGAAGACATTGGTTTAACTCCAGTCGGAAAGTAGTTCCTTTTCCCGCCTCGGATTTATGAACGTAGATTTTGCCTTTCAGATACGACTCGATAATCCGTTTAACCAACGACAATCCCAATCCCCATCCTCTTGTTTTTGTTGTATATCCGGGCTGAAAGACAGTTTCGAAGTTCGACTTGGGAATGCCTTTTCCCGTATCGGAAACATCAATGATGAGTTTGCGTCCTTTCGGGAAAGCGTTGATGGTTATCCGGCCCTGTCCGTCCATGGCATCGACGGCATTCTTGATAAGATTTTCCATTGTCCAACCGAAAAGCGAATCGTTTAATAATACATGAATCGGCTCGTCGGGAGTAGTAATGTTGATTGAAACTTTCGCCGAAATCCGATTCTCCATGTATCCGACTGCATAAGCCAACGCTTCTTTTATTTCCGTTGACTTGGGAGTCGGATTTGACCCGATTTTGGAAAAACGTTCCGCTATGATTCTCAATCGCTGAACGTCTTTATCCAGTTCATTCAAGAGATGAATATCCGCATTTTTGGTTTTCAGGTATTCAACCCAAGCCATTAACGAAGAAATGGGAGTGCCCAATTGATGAGCCGTTTCTTTGGAAAGTCCCACCCAAACCTTATTTTGCTCCGCCTTTTTGGTGCTGTTGAGAGCCAAAAAAGAGATGAGAATAAAAATAAAAACAACAGCCAATTGGATGAAAGGAAACCATTGCAATTGCTTTAAAACACTCGAATCTTCGTAATAAACATAGTTGACAAAGTTTTCGTCGATTCGGATGATAATCGGGTCGTGGGTTTTAGCGAACCGTTCAATCTTTTTCTTCAAAAATTCTTCGACATGCTGTTCCGGCAAGTGAATGTTTTTATTATCCCGAATCACACCGAGATTATCGGTCAGAATAACCGGAATGGTTGTGTTTCCCTGAATGATGTTCAATAGGTTATTGAAGACTTCCGTGTCGGTATCGTCCGAGAGCGTGGACATGAGGGCGACCGACCCGGCCCAGACTTCGATTTTCTTTCGTTCTTCTTCTTTCAGTTCGTTGACCAAGACGTTCGTAATCCATACGGAAGCCATCGCAATGATTACTGCCGTGAAAATAAAAGAATACTTGAATTGTTTGCCGGACTTGTAGTTCATTTCAGTCAATTTCAAGCACAACGGGAGAATGGTCGGAAAACCGGATGTCTGGCTGAATTTCGGCGTGCTTAAGTCGATTCATCAGTTCTTGAGTTACGATATGGTAATCGATTCTCCATCCTAAGTTTTTTTCTCTTGCATCGGCTCTGTAACTCCACCAACTGTACTGCTTCGGTTCTTTGTTAAATTCCCGAAACGAGTCGACAAAGCCGTGTTCCATAAATCTATCAAACCATTCCCGTTCCTCCGGCAGAAAGCCGGACGTTTTCTGATGCCGTTCGGGATGATTGATGTCGATGGCTTTATGACAGATATTGTAATCTCCGCAGATGACCAAGTTGGGCCTTTCTTTTCTTAAACTCAGAAGGTATGTCGTGAATACTTTCAGAAAGTCCATTTTGATTGCTTGCCTTACATCTCCAGTTGTCCCGGAGGGAATGTAAACGCAAACAACCGTAAGGTCGCCGAAGTCGGCTCGAATAACTCGTCCTTCACTGTCGAACATCGGATGCTTTATTCCGACTGTATGGAAATCGGGCTTTGTTTTGCTGAAAACAGCCACCCCGCTGTAACCTTTTTTCTGAGCGGAACAGATAATCGAATGAGAATATCCCAAGCTTTGGAAAGTCAGTAAATCAATCTGTTCGGGTTGAGCTTTTGTTTCCTGAACACAAAAAACATCCGGATTGTCTTTTTCCAGCCATTCGAATAAACCTTTGTTTACCGCCGCTCGGATTCCGTTTAGGTTGAATGAAACGATTCGCATGGTCAATGAATTATTGTTCTAAATAGGTGTATCCGTAAAGCCCCGAACGATAATTGGAAAGGAACTCCCGTCCTTCTTCCACGGTAATACGTCCTTCTTTCACCGAAGTCATAACCCATGATTCAACGGTTCGGGCCAATTTCTTCGGGCTGTATTGAACATATTCCAAAACATCGGCAACGGATTCGCCATCGATGATTTGTTCGATTTGATAACCGTCTTTGTTAACCGAAATATGAACGGCGTTGGTATCTCCGAACAAGTTATGTAAATCACCCAATATTTCCTGATAAGCTCCCACCAAAAACACACCGATATAATAAGGTTCTTTTTTGTTCAGAGTATGGAGAGGAAGATGATAAGTGTAATTTTTCATGTTGATGAAGTTATCTATTTTCCCGTCCGAATCGCAAGTTATATCTTGTAGAGTTGCCGTTCTGTTGGGTTTTTCCTCCAGCCGGGAAATCGGAACGATGGGAAATACCTGGTCGATGGCCCAAGAGTCGGGGAGCGATTGAAACAAAGAGAAGTTGCAGAAGTATTTATCCGGAAGCATTTTTGAGATTTTACGAAGCTCTTCCGGTGCATGCTTCATGTTCATTGCCATCTGATGCACTTCGCGGGCGATTGACCAGTATAACTTTTCTACTTGAGCTCGTGTTGTCAAATTCAACATTCCCAAGCTGAATAAATCCAGCGATTCCTCCCGTATTTGTTGCGCATCGTGCCACGTTTCAATCAGGCGGGGTTGATTCATTTCGTCCCATAGTTTATAAAGGTCTTGAACCAACTCGTGACTGTCTTCGGGCAGTTCTTCGTTTTCTTCCCATTCGGGCAGTGTGGTGGTTTCCAGAACCTGAAAAATCAATATCGAGTGATGAGCCGTCAACGAGCGGCCCGATTCCGTGATGATATTCGGTTGCGGAATATTGTTTTTGATACAAACATCCACGAGTGCGGAAATGGAATCGTTCACATATTCCTGAATGGAATAGTTCATACTGCTTTCTCTGCCGGAAGACCGTGTGCCGTCGTAATCGACTCCAAGCCCTCCGCCGATATCGACAAAGTCGATGGAATACCCCAACGAACGCAGTTGAACGTAATACTGCGATGCTTCTTTCAAAGCATTCTTTATCCGTCGGATTTTCGTGACTTGACTTCCTATGTGAAAGTGGATTAATTTCAGGCAATCCGACAGATTATTCTTCTCCAGAAAGTCCAACGCATCTAATAATTCGCTGGACGAAAGTCCGAATTTACTGACGTCTCCGCCCGAATCTTCCCATTTTCCGCTTCCGGAACTGGCTAATTTAATCCGAATCCCGATATTGGGTCTGATTTTCAACTTTTTCGAGAGTTCGGCAACCAGTTTCAGTTCATTCAGTTTTTCGATAACGATGAAGATTCTTTTTCCCATCTTCTGAGCCAAGAGAGCCAGTTGGATATAATCTTCATCTTTATAGCCGTTGCATATAATCAGAGAATCGGAACCGGTATTGGTAGCTAAAACGGCATGCAGTTCGGGTTTTGAGCCGGCTTCCAATCCGATGTTGAACTTTTTCCCGTGACTGACAATTTCCTCCACCACTTGCCGCATCTGATTTACTTTTATCGGGTAGATGATAAAATTCTGTGCCGTGTAATTGTATTCTTCCGCCGCGATTTTGAAACAATTCGATATTTTTTCGATTCGATTGTCCAGTATATCGGAGAAACGCAACAGCAGGGGAGTCGATACATCCCTCAAGGTTAATTCATCCATTAACTCTTTCAAATCAATGGAAGAACCGTCTTTTTTCGGGGTGACCGTAATATGCCCCTTGTCATTGATAGAAAAATAATCAAGTCCCCAACCGTGAATATTATAGAGTTCTGCTGAATCCTCCACACGCCATTTTCTCATTTCAATAGTTATTGTTATATATGATTGAACATTACAGAATAAATCGGTGCGAAATTACGAATAATAATTAAGAATATAAAACTTTCCGAACACTCTTAATCGCCGACCGCTCGCACAAACAGCCGCAAATTTTAAGTTTATCTCTTAATTAGAATCAAGAGACACTCTTGATTCTAATTGAGAGACACTCTTGATTCTAATTAAGACACACTCTTTCATTACTAGAGAGAGCGACTCTTTCATTACTAGAAAGAGCGACTCTTCCATTACTAGAAAGAGTAGAAACAGGGCTTACGGGCTTTCTATGGGCTATGCTTCGCTTGCACACGGCTAATAATTAAAAATTAAAAGTTAAGAATTAAGAATTGTACGCGAAGCACCGTAACTCTTAGTTCTTAACTCTTAACTCTTAGTTCTTAGTTCTTAGTTCTTAATTCTTAATTTACCTGCGAGGAGAGTGGCAGTTGCATCAACTAATTAAAGTTTTTATGTTTTCTTTGCCGGAAAAGCAAAAAGACGTATCTTTGTCGGCGTATAATGTTAACATTTAAGAAATGACGGACTTTATCTACAATTGTTTTACTATATTTAACACGCAATATTTGCGTGCTACC
>JAIRRK010000188.1 GCA_031256015.1 Dysgonamonadaceae bacterium | reverse complement strand
TGTGCCCGGAACAGGACTCGAACCTGCACGTAATTGCTTACACTAGTCCCTGAAACTAACGCGTCTACCAATTCCGCCATCCGGGCTCGTTTTTCGGATGCAAAAATACAACTTTTCTTTCAAATATCAAATCCGAATGGAATATCATTCGCTTTTCCCGTCATTTTTGTTCGATTTCAAGACATGCCTCCAAATGACACGCCCATCCTTTTCCCTTGTATAATCAAATCGTGGTCGGGTGGGACTAACTTTAATTTTCCCGATACTTCCGACAAAGGGATAGCGGTGATTTTTTCATCTTTGAGGCTAACCATCTTATTGAAGTCCCCATTCGCAACCAACTGAGTTGCATGACCGCCTAACCGGGTGGCTAAATTACGATCGAATGCAGAAGGACTTCCTCCTCTTTGCACATAGCCCAAAATGGTTTCACGGGTTTCAATTCCGGTGCCTTTTTCTATCAAACGGGAGAGATGGGAAGCCGGCGAAACCGAATCGTCTGTTTTTAATCCTTCCCCTATCGCAACGATAGAGTAATGTTTTCCTTTTTTTACCCGGTCCAAAATCGTTTTATTGACTGCGTCTATGTTGTATCCCAATTCGGGAAGAAGAATCACATCCGCACCTCCGGCCATTCCGGCATAGAGGGTAATCCATCCCGCTTTGTGTCCCATTAATTCAATTACCATCACCCGCTTATGAGAACTTGCCGTGGAATGTAAGCGGTCAATCGCTTCGGTAGCAATCGACACGGCGGAGTCGAATCCGAACGTAATATCCGTTCCCCAAACGTCATTGTCAATTGTTTTAGGAATCCCGATCACATTTAATCCTAAGCGGGATACTTTGTAGGCGGTTTTCTGAGTTCCGTTTCCTCCGATACAAATCAAGCAATCCAAGCCTAATTTCCGGTAATTTTCGAAAATGACTTCGGGTTTGTCATTTTCGCTTCCATCCGACATTTTTTTGAAAGGCTTTTCGCGGGAAGTTCCTAAAATCGTTCCTCCAAGACTCAACAATCCGGAAAGTGAAATATCATCCAAGGTTATGTAATTTTGACTCAAAAGCCCCTGAAATCCGCTTTTGATTCCGACAATATCCATCCCATAATAAGTCAAGGCGGTTTTGCCGACTCCTCTTATCGTAGCATTGATACCCGGACAATCACCGCCCGATGATAATATTCCTATCTTCATTAATTGTTGAAACCTAAACTCTGGTCAATTATGTCAATTTTCTTTTCGATGAGAGTCAATTCATTTTTAAGGTTTTCGATTTTACCTTGCATTTCCTTTACCAAACCGCCCCCTCCTTTCGAGGAAACAGACAGGAAGCCGATATTGTTTTCGTAAATTTGAATGTCGCTCTTTAACCTCTCGTAGTTGCGCAGTAATTTTTCCCGTTCATTTAAGAGTTTGTTTTTCGATTTTTCGCCTGTATGTTGCTCATTCACGGAAGATTTAAATGATTGCAACCGGCGTTCGGATTCGTCGATCTTCAGACGGTCGTAATGCTTGTCAATAGCGGTACGGTATTCTTTGTAAACTTTATCTTTTTCCCGGAAAGGAACATATCCCGTATTGTTGAATTGAGAGATGTATTCCCGCAGTTGTGCAATGGTTTCGGCGGCCGGAAGCGACACGTCAATGGCATTGATTTGGGCGATAATCTCTTTTTTCTTTTTCAGGTTTTCTACCTCTTCCGTTTTCTGGGAAGAAAAATGGCTGTTTTTTTGTTCAAAAAAGTAGTCACATGCACTGATAAACCGTTTCCAAATAGCCTCCGATTGTTTACGGGAAACAGGACCTACTGATTTCCATTCCTTTTGCAAGTCGATTAACTTTTCGGTTATTTCTTTCCAATCCTGACTGTCTTTTAACGCTTCGGCTTGTTCACAAAGGCTTTTTTTCTTTTCCATATTTTCGTCCATCAAGCCTTTGAGCCCTTTGTAAAATTCCGTTTTTTTCTGGAAAAAGACATCACAAGTTGCACGGAAGCGTTCAAATATTTTTACATTATATTTTTTGGGTGCAAATCCGGTGGCTTTCCATTTATCCTGAAGGTGCAAAACCCGTTTGTTTTGCTCATTCCATTCTCTTGCAAAAATCAGTTTGGAATAATCAATGGCTTCTATTTCTTCGCAAATGGCGGTTTTTTCGTCCAAATTCCGTTGTTCCAATTCTCTTAATGCATCGAAATGATCCTGATGTTTTTTATTGATGACAGACGATGCTTTTTTGAAGCGGTCCCAAATTTCTTCCCGAAATTCGCGGGCGACAGGCCCTATTTCCCGCCATTCCTGATGCAGCTTTTGTAATTGATAAAAAGCAGAAATAACATCTTTTTCTTCATCTAACTTTTCTACGGCAACACAAAGATTTTGTTTTAATTCCAGGTTTTTCTTGAAATCATAATCGCGCATTTCGTTATTGATCTTCAATAAATCGTAGAATTTCTCACTGCAATGCTGGTATTCTTTCCAAAGCCCGTTTACAGCCGACTGGGGAATTAATTTGATTTCTCTCCATTGTTGCTGTAACTTTCTAAATTCGTTGCTGACTTTATAAAAATCGTCTTTACTGTCTACTAACTCCTTGATTTTTTCGATAATGGCTTTTTTAATCTTTAAATTATCTTCTTTGAGTTTTTCCACTTCGGCGGTTAAAGCGGCCTTTTTTTCACGGAATACGGACAATAAATCTTTTAGCTTTTCTTCGACTTCATCTTTTTCTTCGGCTTTGAATGCTTCTTCCGAACCGCCGGCTTCGATAAATGCTCTTTTTGCTGCATCTATTTCAGTTTTTTTAATCTTGTAAAATGCATGTTTCAATGCATCTACTTCATTTTTAAGCGAATCGCTGATTTCCTGTTTGACTGTGACGGCAAGGCGTTCGATAATTTGTCCTTTGTTCCATTTATCAAATTCGACGGCACACGCTTCTTCTTCCTTCACCACTTCAGTAGTCTCCGTGTTTTGAGAAGATTCTTCAATTGGAGGCGTTTCGGTTTTTACTTCTTCCGGCATTTCTACATTCTCAACCGTTTTTTCAATCTTTTCTTCAGGGAGATCCTCTTTTACCGGAACGTTTTCTTCTACAATAGTATTTTCTTCCTTTTCAACAATAATACTTGTTTTTTTCTCTTCGGCGGCATTTTCATTCGCGACGCTTGCCGGATCCACAGGTTTATTCATAGCACACAAAATTAATAGATAAAGACTATCTGAGATTTATAATCTTGCAAAGCTATTAATTTTTTTTTACAAAAAGCGTTTTAGCAGAACTTTTTTTTATTAATTTGATTAATTCCTCCACGGCTTTTTCTTCCGGTATATTTTTCAGGACACATTCTTTCCCTTTATAAAGGCTGACCTTACCGGCGCCTGCTCCCACATAACCGTAGTCCGCATCGGCCATTTCTCCGGGCCCGTTTACGATGCAACCCATGATGGCGATTTTTAATCCTTTAAGGTGAGCGGTTGCGGCTTTTACTTTTTTCAAGGTTGTTTGCAGGTCAAATAACGTTCTCCCGCAGCTTGGACAGGAGATATATTCTGTTTTGCTGATCCTTCTTCCGGAGGCTTGCAGGATTCCAAAGCTACAGGCGTCGATGGATTGTGGGGGTAAACCGGGGTTTTTATTCCCCAACATAATTCCGTCGGTCAAATTATCCAGAAAGAATGAACCGCAGTCGGTGGCCGATTTGATTTGAAATGTTTCCAGCTCACTTTCTTCGTAAACTTCCCGCAAAACCACCGGATTGTTTACTCCCGCATCTGTTAAATGCCGGATAAGCGCCTTTTGTTCATAGATATGATTTTGTATTGTAGAATGAACAAGAATAATCGTTTCCGGTTTCTTTTTCAGAAGATCCAGTACCTCGGCGTTTACTTCGGCATCATTCAAAGCGATAAACTGCACGCTTTCCCGACAGGTCTGCCATGCCTCTTTTTCTTCCATTGTAAATAAAGGAAAGGTATTCTTTTCCGCCGAAAAGGAAACAAAATCAACAATCACCGGAATGTTGTCCGGTAATTTTCCTCCGGTTTTTTTTCCCACATAAATATAATCGGGAATTAATTCGGAATGAACGGAATAATCATCGGTTCCCGAACGGTCGGACAGAACGAAAGGAGTTGCTTTTTTTCGGTTTCCGGTGTCCGTTGTTGCAAGCGAAGCGGTTTGCCGTTTTTCTACGGCGGGCAGTTTTTCTTTCTCCTTTATGTAATCGACCAATAAACGTGCGACCGGAATTTCGGCTTCCGGATTTTCGCTTAAAGAAACACGAATGGTATCGCCGATCCCGTCCACCAATAGCGCACCGATTCCTACCGCCGATTTTATTCGTCCGTCTTCGCCGTCTCCGGCTTCCGTAACGCCCAGATGCAGGGGGAAAGCCATCCCTTCCTTATTCATCTGTTCCGTCAGGAGGCGGACGGTTTTCACCATGACAAATGTATTGGACGCTTTCATTGAAATGACTGCGTCCGTAAAATTCTCCTGAACGCAAATCCGCAG
>JAIRRK010000144.1 GCA_031256015.1 Dysgonamonadaceae bacterium | reverse complement strand
TACCTCCGTTGGAATTACCTCCGTTGGAATTACCTCCAGATCCTTCAGATTCTCCCGACCCTTCGGATCCTCCATTGTTTACACACCCGATATTACTTTCATCAGGGTTTTCACAATTTTTACTACTGTCGGAAACGGGTTCGCAATACTTCTCTTCTCCTCTGCCGTCATTGCACAGTCTTGTCTTCAATTCTCTTCCGTTACCTTCTATAGGAGGAGGTGTTGTTTCAGAGGCTAAAGCCTCTATATTGTCAAAAAAGAGACTTTCTGAATTGTCATTATTCAACACGATCGATAAATTGAAACCGGCTGCGGCAACAACCAAAACCGTAAAAATTTTTATTATATTCTTATTCGTTTTCTTGTTTTTTTAGTAAAACTTTAATTTAACATGTTGTATCTATCCTTTCAACAACGAAAACCGCGCAGGTTTTAATTTAATTCCGTACTTTCCCTCACCTCCTTTCTTTCCTGTTTTTCGTTCATTTCTTCCGTATTTCCCGCTTATCGCCGCCCTGATCATCCCGGTTGGTTACCGTTCCTTCACCTGTTATCCCTTCGCAATCGATAAGCGGTTTCGAGCGCGAACCGTTATTGAAAAAAGTAACCCGGGCTTTTCCGTCCGTACCGGTTCGTATGTTCGGATTCCAGTAAAGCGTACGGCGATAATCCATTTCTCCCGGAATCGGGGGAATCTTTTCATAATCCGGAGACGAAAACTCTTTCGTGAGGGTATAACCGTGAAAATACGTATGACGCACTCCTTCCGGTAAATGCTCGTGTATGCCGTCGTCATACAGGTAAACACTTATAAATACCATCGGCCGGGGATCACTTTGAGAGCAGTCTCCAAAAGGAATTTTTGTCCATGCGTACGGGTCCGAAAAATAAATTTCAATCCTGTAAACTTCCTTGATATGGATATTTTCTATTTTTCCTTCGTACTTTAGTCTAACTCGTTTTATTGCTTCTTCATTCTCGTATCTGTAACATAATCTGACCTCTTTTCCATTATAAAGCCGTGTCTGTTGATCGTAAGAACAGCCCTTTTTTATAAGGTAATCTCCGACGGTCAACGGATAGTTTTCTCCTCTGTCCTGCCACAATTCGACGTCTTTCTCCGTTTCGTACACGATATCGGGGCCTTTCGGAGACTTGTTGCCTCCCGCCTTGACAATGACCGGGTTTAAGACCTGTTCTTCCTTCAATGAGGGAGTTTTGGCGGGCTCTTCCGTCAACGCGGGGGTAAAATAAAATCGACCGGCCATATCCGTCGCTTCGGGGAAATAACTTCCCGCCGACGGAGTGAAAAGACGATCCAGAAGAATCCGGCTCTTTTTCGTCTCGCCGACGGACGAGGTACGTAAAACCATCGTCCATCTGTCGTAAATATCCGTCGAATCAAGCAAAAACGCAAATGTTCCGTCGTCGTTCGTCGTATTCGAACCGTGAAGCGACGAAGACTTGTCGTTCAGCCACAAATTTATTTGTGTATCCGGCATCGGCTTTTTCCGGGAATCCGACACCGTTCCGTTTATCAGTAATCCGTCTTCCAACGGATGTTGCAACCGATACGATGTGATTTCCGGTACCGCTTTCCGACTGTAACGGCTCCATCCGTGAACCAGCATCAGCAAGTCCAGATGCGACTGTTTCTCCGAATTGTAGGGCTGAAAATAATAAGAGGGATATTTGATATGGCCTTTCAATTCGGACGACAACAGCAGGTTCACGTAAAGATGATCGGGATAATATTCCTCGAAGCTGTTCGATGCATCCCGAACCGACAGGGACAGTTCGCCGTTTATCGGAAAACCCTGAGCGTTCTTCGTCTCTATCTCGATATTTATTTTTTCGAAAGGTTGATAAATATCCTTGTCGCTCCGAACCGACAGGACCGCTTCGGGAGAATGATATACGAAAACCGGACGTTCCGAAAGAACGATGCCTTCGGAATTGAACAGCGTGATGCCGTTTACTCCGCAAGGAAGAACCGACAGAGGTACATCCAGGCGATACGGATCCCGAGATTGAAACACGTTGAAGTAATAAATCTTTCCGCGACAGGAAATCATAATACCCGAAGAGTCGGACGGAAGGGTCGGGCTTTTGCGGACGGTTATCGACAGCTTATTCTCCGAAACGATATCCGCCGAAAGAACGTAACCTTCCGAAAGAGCCGGAGGAACCGGAAAGTCGTAAGATCGACCCTCATGATGAACCGTTGCATGAACGGGGGCGGAATCCGGTGTGATTTCAAAAACTCCCATGCCATGGTGAAGGGTCGAAAATTCCGCAAGGGGTTCGTTGCGACTGTTACGTATGTCCCCTTTTACGGGAAGATTTCTCCCCTGTTTGTCCGTTGCCTTGAATGCCACTCTCGAACGCAAACCCGACACGAGGCTTCCGCCTTCCGGATAAAATACAAGATTCACTTCTTTCTTCGGACTCTCGGAGACTCTTTCCCTTGTCTCTTTTTCGGCTTTGGAGCCTATCTCGCGTTCGCTGTAATCGCCGTAAACGGAAGGGGGGGCAAAGATCGGAATCACTCGGGAAAATAAATAATCATCGCCTTGATTCAGCATATAACGCGTGTATGCGCGGACTTCGTAATAACCCGGAGGGTTGTCGTTTTTCAGTATGAATTCTCCGGCGGACTGACCGTTCTCGATTTTCAGTTTCTTGGTTTCCTGAATATCGCCTCTTCCGTTGAGAAGTTCAACGTAAAGCACTTTACTCAAATCCGTCATGCGGTGATGTTCCGCCGTGACGACATAAGCCTTGAACCAAATGGTTTCGCCGAGGAAATAGCCGGTGTTGTCGAAATGCAGATACACCTTCTCCTGCGGATAATAAGAATGAAACTGTTGAATGTTCCTGACGAACTGCTTCAGACGTTCGATCGCACTCGAATCGGCTTGAGCTTTCATACTGCTGTATATGCTAAAAAAACAAAGTAGGAGTATCACACTCTTTTTCATGGTATTGCTTGTTTAGTGTTTATTTGATTTCTTTCAAAAATCTGTCCCATCGGAATTTTTTTGTTTCGGGGTCCTTGGATTGCCGGATAATTATCGCTTTCCCCACAATGTGGTCTTCCGGCACCAATCCCCAGTAACGGGAATCGCAGGAATCAAAAACATAATCGCCGGTCATGAAATAGTAATTCATCTGAAAAGTATAATTAGAAAGAATTTGTTTGTCCAAATAAACTTTTTCGTTTTTAATAGTAATGTTTTTACCGGTTTCATATGAAATCAGATTTCGATATAGTTTTATATTTAAAGTATCAATCGCTATTTGTTTGTCTTTCTTTGGAATATATAAAGGTCCAAAATCCAGAACAGTCCAATTATAGGCTCTATCAAAAGGGAAACTTTCATCAACGGGATCACTATTTTCTTTATTGAAGCGTTTCCAATTGTCCGATTGATTTTGGTAACATCCCAAAGTATCCGAAATATTTTTTACTTTATAGATTCCTCTCTCTATATAGAATGTATCGCCCGGAATGGCCACACAGCGTTTAAGATAGTAAGCCTTTCTATTGAATTTCATTGTGTTCCAATCTTCTCCATAGGGAAAATTGAAAACCAAAACATCGTTTCGCTTCACTTTTCGCAATCCTTTCAAACGATAAGTCTCTATTTTTTGATCATTTGAGAAGTCGAAACTTTTGTATAATCGAGGTCCCAATATCCATTTATTGACTAAAATATAATCTCCACCCGTGATCGTCGGAAGCATGGAATAACTCGGAATTTTGTAAGATGAAAAACAAAATATGCGCAAAAAGAGGGCCAGTAAGACAGCCATTCCTATCAATTTAATCCCAAACATCGTATTATTAAAAATAGATTTAAACATCTATAACATTTTTTAAGGTGCAAAATCAAAAATTACAAATACAAAATTCTCAGTTCTTCATTCATCGTTTTTCTTCCCTTCTCCCTTCATATTTCCCAAAATACTTGTTCTCCGTTTTCATTGGAAAAAGGTATTTCTTCTTTTCCGCGTGTGTGATTTCTTAACCAAAACAATGCTTTTGTAGGAGCATTTTCATATACAAGGGTACTTGAACCGGCAAATTGACGACCAAGGGAAGTCCATCCGTTTATGCCAAAATAAAATAATTCATATTCATCTCCCAAACGTATATTGTTATCATCATTTCGAAAAAGATAATTCACTTCTCCTATTTCTTTCGGTTCGCCCAAATCCAGACCCGCCCAGCTTCCTTTTTCTTCTATCGCATCAAAATAAGTTAAAGGGTCTCCATCAAAAACAGCCTCCTTCTTATTATCATCTTTATTTTGATA
>JAIRRK010000030.1 GCA_031256015.1 Dysgonamonadaceae bacterium | reverse complement strand
GGAGCCGTATTTCGGAGCAATCTGCGGAAGAACCGGAAACCGTATCGCAAACGGAAAATTTACTTTGGACGGAACGGAATACCGATTGGCGATTAATAACGGTCCGAATAATTTACACGGAGGAATCAAAGGGTTCAATTCCGTTGTGTGGGACGCCAAACAGATTGACCGGCAAACATTGGAGCTGACTTATCTTTCCAAAGACGGAGAAGAAGGTTTCCCCGGAAACTTAAATGTAACCGTTATCTACAAACTGACAGATAATAATTCGATTGATATCGAATACAAAGCCACTGCCGATAAAGCCACCATTATCAACTTAACCAATCATTCGTATTTCAATTTATCGGGGGAAGGCGATTCTTACGTAGGCGACCACGAATTGCAAATCAACGCCGGAACGTATCTTCCCACCAATGAGGTTGCGATTCCTCTGGGTGACCCGGAACGTGTGGAGGGAACCCCTTTTGATTTTCAATCGGTTCACACAATCGGCGAACGTATCGACAACAATGATACGCAATTAAAATACGGTTGCGGCTACGACCACACTTTCGTTATCGATAAAGCTTCTGAGAAAGAGTTCTCCTTTGTTGCGAAAGCCTATTCCCCCAAAACGGGTATCGTGATGGAAACTTATTCCACCGAACCCGGAGTACAGTTATACACGGCCAATTGGTTGGATGGAAGCTTTGTCGGCAAAAACGGCCATACCTATCCGAAGCGTTCGGCCTTTTGTCTGGAGACACAACATTATCCCGACAGCATCAATCATCCGAAATACCCGTCCGTTATTTTGCGTCCCGGAGAGAGTTTCAACTCCATAACCCGATACTCTTTCTCGGTGAAATAGCGGTTCGGTTTTCCGTTGGAATCGAAACAAAAAAGAAGGCATCCTTTTGGGATGCCTTCTTCATCTGTTTTCACAGCTTAACGAATATTTATTCCACATTCAAGTTTATACGTTTGAAACCGGTAACGGTCAACTCCGGATTTTGTTTTTTCAGATAATCCGCGATTGTCATTTTCGAGTCTTTCACAAAATCCTGCATCAACAAGGTGTTGTCTTTGTAGTATTTAGTTAGAGCACCTTCCGCAATTCTATCGAGAATATTTTCGGGTTTTCCCTGTTCCATTGCCTTTTCACGTGCAATCTTTTTCTCTTTTTCCACAATTTCACCGGGAACCGATTCTTTATTTACGCTAACCGGATTCATAGCCGCAATTTGCATGGCAATATCTTTCGCCACTTGAAAGTCGACATCCGCCAGATTAAATCCGCAAACGGTAGCCAATTTATTTCCCGGATGGACATACGAAACCGTACTTGTTGCGGAAATGTATTCATAAGCCCCCAATTCCATTTTTTCACCGGTGATACCGATGCGGTCGGTGATTAATTCGCTTACTTTTCTTCCGTCAACGGTTAATTCGTTTAATTCCTCCGTTGATTTAGGTTGTTTTTCCAAAGCAGCGTTCAGAATAGCTTTAACCATTCCGATAAATTCTTCTCCTTTAGCCACAAAGTCGGTTTCACATTTCACGGCAACAATTGCGGCAAAATTTCCTTTAGTAGCGGCCAGAACGCAACCTTCTGCTGCTTCACGATCCTCACGTTTTGCTGCGACAGCTTGTCCTTTTTTACGTATAATTTCGATTGCCTTATCGAAATCGCCACCGGCTTCGTTCAGTGCATTTTTACAATCCATCATTCCTGCACCTGTCATTTTGCGCAGGCGTTGGATGTCGGCCATTGTTACTGCCATAATTATATCCTTTTTTAGTTATTAATACTCAATTCAGAGATTCCTCTCTTTTTATTCTTCTTCGTCTTGTTTCGCAAATTTACTTGCAATTTTGGCGTTCAAAGCTTCCTCGTCTTCTTTTGCTATGATTTCTTTTTTCACTCTTATTTTCCTGTCCCTGCGAGTTGAAGTCTTTTCTTCTTTTTCCGAATTTGCAGAATCTATTCTTTCAACCTTTCTTTCTTCCAATCCTTCTTTGATTGATTGACACACGGCATCTAATATTACTTCGATAGATTTGGTGGCATCATCATTTGCAGGAATCACAAAGTCGATATTATTCGGGTTGGAATTGGTGTCGACGATTGCAAAAACCGGGATACCCAAACGATTTGCTTCGGCAACCGCAATGTGCTCTCTCACCACGTCAATGATAAATAAAGCGGCAGGCAAACGGCTTAAGTCGGCGATAGACCCCAAGTTCTTTTCCAATTTAGCCCGTTGACGAGTTATTTGAAGTTTTTCTCTTTTAGACAATTGGTCGAAAGTTCCGTCTTTCGACATTTTATCGATTGCCGTCATTTTCTTAACGGCCTTACGGATGGTAGGGAAGTTGGTTAACATTCCTCCCGGCCAGCGTTCCGTTACGTAAGGCATTCCTACTGAAACAGCCCTTTCCGCAACCGCTTGTTTGGCTTGTTTTTTTGTAGCAACGAAGAGAACTCTTCGTCCTGATTTCACGATTTGTTTGAGTGCGGCAGCAGCCTCATCAATTTTCACAACTGTTTTGTGTAAGTCGATAATATGGATACCGTTTCGCTCCATGAAAATGTAAGGAGCCATAGCCGGATTCCATTTTCTTTTTAAGTGTCCGAAATGCGAACCGGCTTCTAATAATTGATCAAATGTTACTAATGACATTGGTTTAATTTTTAACTTGTTTACATTCTTTGTTTAAGCAACCATCAGGTAGTTATTCTGCAATTCTCTTGCCGAATAAGTCCCACTGATTTAGATACTAAACTTTATTTATTGGAAATTGAGAACCGAAAGTTGAAAACGATAAATGATAACAGATTTTCCTCTTCCCGGATTCAATTGAATTTGATTAACGTTTAGAGAATTGGAATCTCTTTCTTGCTTTAGGACGACCCGGTTTTTTTCTTTCCACTTCGCGTGGGTCACGAGTCATGAATCCTTCCGATTTCAAAGCGGGTTTATCTCCCGGATTGATTTTCACCAATGCACGGGCGATTCCCAAACGAGCAGCTTCCGACTGACCTTTATAACCTCCTCCGCATAAGTTGATCTTAATATCGTATTGTTCTGCAACGCCTAATTTATTCAGCGGTTGTTTAACAATATATTGAAGGATTGAAGAAGGGAAATAGGTACCTAACTCACGTTTGTTGATAACAATGTTTCCGGTTCCTTCTTTAACGTAAACACGCGCTACGGCAGCTTTACGTCTTCCGATTGAATTTACTACTTCCATTTTTATTATTTAAGAGAATTAATATCGATTGTTTTCGGTTGCTGAGCTGCGTGTTTGTGTTCAGTTCCGTCATATACATATAGATTAGAAAGGATTCTGGCTCCTAATCTATTTTTAGGGAGCATTCCTTTTACTACTTTCTTGAATAAGCGGTCACTTCCTTTCTTCATTAAATCAGAAGGAGTGTGCGACCTTTGTCCTCCCGGGTATCCTGTATAAGAAAGATACACGCGGTCGGTCCATTTATTTCCGGTTAATTCGATTTTATCTGCGTTAATAATAATCACATTATCGCCGCAATCCACGTGAGGAGTAAAATTTGGTTTGTATTTACCTCTCAATAATTTGGCCACTTTCGAAGCAAAACGACCCAAACGTTGTCCGTCGGCATCGACGACTACCCAATTTTTTGTAACGGTAGCACTGTTTGCAGAAATGGTTTTATAACTTAAAGTATCCACTGCTTAATTTTTTTATTGTTAATAATTCAATTTATTTGACTTCCTCTTTTCGACTTAATTGGACACAATTTCGGAATAAAAAAAGAATAATCAAATGTTTACTTACATGAGTTGATAATAATCGGCGTGCAAAGATACATTATTTCTTTTAAAAAACAAAAAGCTATCTCTATTAATAATGAGACAGCTTTAATTTTTTTTTAAGAAGATTCTTCTTATTCTGCTTCAACTACAGCAGCATCTTCTACAATTTCATCAACAATAACAGAATCTCCTTCAACAGGAACTTCTTCAACAGCTTCTTCTACGATAACTTCTTCCACGGCAGGAGCTTCGATAGAAGCGTCTGTTGTTTTCTTACATGAACTAAAAGAAATAGCTACGACAACGGCAGCAAATAATACTAACTTTTTCATTTTTTGATAATTAAAACGATTTAAATTGATTTTCTGTTTGAAAAACACAATGCAAAAGTATAAATATTTTTAATATATTGTATAAATATTCTGCTTTTTTCTTAAAAAAACATCGTTTTTTAATAGAATACCGTGATTTAGGGCGTAATTATCGGGATTTATTTCCCAAATCGGAAGATTTTTTCTTGTTATCTTCGTTTTTCCAACAACACAACATTTTCCACGTGATGAGTGTGAGGAAACATATCAACGGGTTGTATTCGGGTTATTTTGTATTTTTTGTCCAACGAATTTAAATCGCGAGCTTGTGTTGCCGGATTACAACTTACGTAAACTATTTTTTCCGGTTCTGCAAAAAGGAGGGTATTAATTACCTCATCGTGCATTCCGGCTCGTGGCGGATCGGTAATAATTACATCCGGTCGACCGTACTCTTCTATAAACGAATTATTTAGAATATCTTTCATGTCGCCTGCAAAAAACAAGGTATTATCTATCCGGTTAATCCGGGAGTTAATTTTCGCGTCTTCGATAGCTTCGGGAACATATTCGATACCAATCACTTTTTTTGATTGATTTGCAACGAAATTGGCAATGGTTCCCGTTCCCGTGTATAAGTCGTAAACCAGTTCTTTTCCGGTTAATCCGGCGAAATCTCGAGCTATTTTGTACAAATTATAGGCCTGTTCACTGTTTGTTTGATAGAATGATTTAGGTCCTATTTTGAATTTCAAACCTTCCATTTCTTCAAAAATATGATCTTCTCCTTTGAATACATGAACGATTTGGTCCGTAATCGAATC
>JAIRRK010000138.1 GCA_031256015.1 Dysgonamonadaceae bacterium | reverse complement strand
ACTAATCATAATTAATGATTTTTTGGTTATCTCCGGATGGTTAATTGTTCCCTCGCCCGGTGCCGGAGAATTCACTCGGGAAAGGGATTTATTGTTAGTCTTTCTTGCAACGGACGCTAAACAGGCGCGGCCGGCTGCCGTCGTTCCGGCTCACTCCCGGATCGCCGTAGCTCAAGTACCGGCGCCACGCGTACGTGCCATTGGCGGAACTACTCGACCAGAAGTACGTGTACGTGCCGAAATCGCCACGGCTATTACTGTACACGAAGCCTACGAGCAAGACGTCAAACCCGCCGTCTTCGGCAGTGTTACTTGAACCGTTGGTATCATTAGTGTCGGTTGTGTTTACGTCCGTCGTGCTTTTCATCTTCTTCCCGATACTACCCGTACCTGCAAGATCCGAGTAGAGACCGGTCGCATCGTTGTCAATCACACTCGTCAAATCACTCCAATCCCAATCGCTCGGAAGATACCAACCCTCGGGGCAAATGCCTTGTATCTTTGGATGTTTATCGTTGAGGTAGTCCTTATTGCCGTCGTTGCTGTTTGAAGTGTTCTCCCCGTCCGTCGCCCCGGCCCAGTTATACAATACACCCATACGCTTTCGGTTAGTTAGCCAATCGGTTCGCAGGCCATCGCTGTCATCATATGAGTTTGTGTTAGGACTAGGAAAGGCATAGTATTTATCCGTAGTAGCAGTAGAGGACGACGTCCCGTTGTGTGCATAACCTTCTGCCGCTTTCGGTACGTAACGCAGGTTCTCAAGCATCCATATACCCGCATCGCCGAAATCACCTGTAAGGTAGGTTTCATTGTCTCTGAGGTCTTTCAGCACACCCACTTCTCCGGGAGCGAGGGGGTCGAAGTCACCGTCACCAATCGTAAACGTTGTCCACTTCACGCCGTTCCACACGTAAAGGCCGCGGCCGGTATTTATGTTCGTATTGTAAACTATCATCCCTGTAAGCTCGGTATTATTGTCCTGCTCACCGGAAATGCCTACGAAAACACCGCCCGGTATCTTCTCCAAATCTGTCAGCGATACGTTCGACAGCAATAAGCCGTCTTTCGCCGTGCTGTTCAAATCCAACAACGCGCCATCCTTCGGGTCCGTCATTCCGCCTATCGTCACTTGCGCACTCACGGGTGCGCCAACCGTCAGCACTGCTATCAGTGCCGCTACGCTTACATTTAATTGAATTTTCCTCATAATATTAAAAATTAAAACCGATTAAGTAAACTAAGTCCGCCGCAAAGACGGAACAAAAAAAGGGCCGTCTCCCGGTTGTTGCAACCGGGGTCGGCCCTAATATGTGGTTTCCTCTATTCGCTTGCGCGAATATCGTCGGGTGTTTATATGAGTCTCTCTCTCTCTCTCTCTCTCTCTCTCTCTCTCTCTCTCTCTCTCTCTAACAAAATATTGCTAACCTCCAAACTTTTCGCAAGAAAAGTGAAGGAAAAAGCACTCTTTTTTTTAGTTATATTGTACATGAGATTCATATTGTTTATTATCTGTTTTTAAACGTTTTTTGTATCCGGTTGCAAAGCTAATAACTTTTTCTTAATATTTCATTCAATTCTCCAATCTTTTTGCTGCCTTTTTTGAGGGGGATGTCTAATTTTATCGTGTACTCAGGTATTGTCTAAATACCAATGCTTTGCCTTCATCCATTTGAATACGGAACCAATCTCCCGAAGATTCATTCAAAGTTCCTTGCCACCAAGAGGTAAACGTCCGGTTATCCAACGGATAAATTAAGTTCTCGCCGGAAAATCGGGTGGAGGGAGTAAGGCTGAAAACAGAAACTTGCTGCTTGGGATAGCTCTCGTAAACGACATTCTTTTTTTGGGGATTGAAAACACCGTAATCAGTAAGCAATTGAACGTCTACTTCATCCATATAATCGGTCAATAAAGAAAGGTTTCCCATGCTGTGGTCTTCTCTTTTTCCGGTTGCGCCCAAAATGGTAATCTCGTTCCAATTGTGTTCAACGCAAAACCGAACGGATTTCGTTAAGTCGTTCGTTTCCTGCTCGGAATTTTGATAAAGAATGGAAGAAAACCGCTTCTTTAATCCTTCCGGGATACTATCCAAATCGCCGACAATGTAATTCGGCTCCAATCCGATTTGAAGAAGATTAATAATGGCTCCATCACAACAAATAATCCTATCGGCCGAATGAAGAAAAGACAAGGGCACTTTGTGTTGAGGGAAAGCACCGTTTGCCAATATAATCGTTTTGAAATCTTGTAATAAAGGTGTCATTTTTTTGAAATTACCGATTTACGCCAGTTAATTAGTCCGACAATAGATAAAGTACCATAGAAAATATATAATATCGCAGTCGGATAAAGTTCTTGATAAGCATACAACCCGATGGCAAAAAAGTTTACGAAAATCCAAAGGTACCAACATTCCACGATTTTCTTGGCGGTCATCCAAGTTGCGATAATGCTTAAGGTTGCGACCAAAGCATCCGGAACAAGAACTTCCGATTCCGGGAATTTTATCAGGATGAAATAAATAAATCCAAAGATAAAAAGAGCCGCAATGCTTAACCGAATAACTAATCCGGGAGAGATAAAATGAAAATCATTCTCTTTTCCCGATTCGTTTGTTTTGGCGAATTTCCAGCAATACAGTCCGTAAACCGACATGAAAGTATAGTATACATTCATTCCCATGTTGGCGAATAAGCGGGCTTGATAGAAAATGTAAACATAAAAGGCGGAGCTGAGCACTCCCACTATCCACATTTGCCATTTTTGTCGCACTTCCAAAATCAAGTAAAGGAAAGCCAACGAAGCTCCTGCCACTTCTATCCGGTTATTGTTCAGCCATTCAATCATAACAGTTCCATTAAATCCATCGGATGATTAATGATTGTTTCGGCTCCGCTTTCTTCCAGTTCTTCCCTTTTACGGAATCCCCATGATACTCCGACGGCATACATTCCGGCAGCGTTGGCCGTTTGCATGTCGATATTTGTATCTCCCGTATAAAGGATATTTCCGGGAGGGATATTCATTCGTTCCGCAATAAACAGAGCCGCATCCGGAGCCGGTTTGCGAGGGAAACGTTCGGAAGCTCCCAAGATAACTTCAAACTTCCGGCCGGTGAACAGTGCCGAAACTATTTTCTGAGTCAGACTATCCGCCTTATTGGATAAAACGGATAACTTACAGCCTTTGAGAGTAAGAGCGTCCAATAATTCGGGAATCCCTTCGTATAAAACGGTTTTATCAGCGTAAGATTTTCCGTATTCCCGCATCATGAGAAGCAGGGTTTCGTTGATATATCTATCGCCTTTCTTATCTTCCGGAAGTGCTTTATAGACAAGATTTTTCAATCCGCTTCCAACCATATATTTATATTCTTCGTAAGAATAAACCGGATAGCCGAAATACCGTAAAGTACGATTCATTGCATCGGCAATATCCGGCAGCGAATCGACTAATGTACCGTCAAGATCGAAGATTACTCCGGAGAAGTTGCTCATATTAATCTGTTTTTCTCGCAAATTTATATTATTTTTGCATCTCTTGGGTCGTTCGTCATTATATATTTTACACAATACGTATCATTTTTATGATTTTAAATTATATATGGATAGCTTTCTTTGTCATTGCATTTGTAATCGGAATTTGCAAAGTGGCTTTTACGGGCGATTTGGGTGTCTTTACCGATATGATGAATGCTACATTTTCCGCCGCGAAAACAGGATTTGAAATCTCGATCGGTTTAACCGGAGTTCTTTCGCTCTGGCTTGGATTCATGAAAATAGGAGAAAAAGGAGGCGTCATTCAGTTTCTTTCTCGAGTGGCTTCGCCTGTTTTCTCCAAATTATTTCCCGATATACCCAAAGGCCATCCTGCAACCGGCTCTGTTTTTATGAATATCGCCGCCAATATGTTGAATCTGGATAATGCCGCCACTCCTTTGGGATTAAAAGCGATGAAAGAAATGCAGGAACTGAATAAAGAAAAAGATTCAGCCTCTAATCCCATGATTATGTTTATCGTTCTGAATGCATCCGGTTTGACGTTAATTCCGGTAACCATCATGGTTTATCGCGCTCAAATGGGAGCCGCTAATCCGGCCGATATTTTTGTCCCGCTGATGATTGCTACTTTGGCGGCTACTTTGGTCGGAGTCTTTTATGTTTGCCTCAAACAGAAGATTAACATCTTCGATAAAACTCTTTTGGGTTTCTTCGGTGGAATTATCGCCTTTATTGCGTTGGTTGTCCGGTGTGTACTTTCTCTGCCGCAGGAACAAGTTTCCGTTTATTCGTCTTTCTTTGCGAACTGTTTTTTGTTTTGCATCATCATTGCTTTTGTTATTGCCGGAGTGAGGAAGAAAATCAATGTTTATGATGCTTTTGTTGACGGAGCAAAAGAAGGATTCAAAACGGCCATCACCATTATTCCTTACCTGATTGCCATGCTGGTCGGAATAGCTCTTTTCAGAGCATCGGGAGCCATGGATTTTCTTATGGACGGTTTGGCTTATGGTGTTTCCTTGATAGGTTTGCCTGCCGACTGGGTCGATGCTTTTCCAACGGCCGTGATGAAACCTCTCAGCGGAAGCGGAGCAAGAGGAATGATGCTGGATACCATGAAAACCTATGGAGCCGACTCGTTCGCCGGACGGTTAGCCGGCATCTTTCAAGGATCGACTGATACCACTTTCTATTTGGTTGCCGTTTATTACGGTGCCGTCAATATCAAAAATACTCGCTATACCATCGCCGGCTCGTTATTGGCCGATCTTGTCGGAGTGATTGCCGCCATTCTGGTTTGTTATTTGTTTTTCGGATAACAGCGAATTTTATGAACATAAGCTTGTTGCTTGTTACATTCTGTTATTATTCAAAAATAAATAACTATTTTTGCAGACTTATTTTGATTTTTAACGACTAAAGACGAACAATCATGGAGTACAACTTTAACGACATCGAGCGAAAATGGCAGGAGTATTGGAAGAAAAATCAAACCTACCGCGTTACTGAAGATAACGGCAAACCTAAATATTATGTTCTGGATATGTTTCCTTATCCGTCCGGAGCCGGTTTGCATGTCGGACATCCGCTCGGGTATATTGCTTCGGATATTTATTCCCGCTACAAAAGACTGAAAGGATTCAATGTTCTGCATCCGATGGGTTACGATGCTTACGGACTTCCGGCGGAACAATATGCTATCCAAACCGGTCAGCATCCGGCAATTACGACAGATAAAAACATCAATCGTTATAAAGAACAATTAGATAAAATAGGATTTAGCTTTGATTGGAGTCGTGAAATCAGAACTTGCGATCCGGGATATTACCATTGGACTCAATGGGCGTTTGTAAAGATGTTTCATTCGTATTATTGTAATGAGGAACAACAGGCTCGCCCTATCCGGGAATTAATCGATGCTTTTAAACAACAAGGTTCACAGGGATTGAATGTTGCCTGTTCGGAAGAATTAATGTTTACCGCAGAAGAATGGAATGCCAAATCCGAAAAAGAACAACAGGAAATTCTGATGAATTACAGGATTGCCTATCTGGGAGAAAGCATGGTTAACTGGTGTTCCGCATTAGGAACCGTTTTGGCTAATGACGAAGTAATCGACGGTGTTTCAGCAAGAGGAGGATATCCTGTCGAACAACGGAAAATGCGTCAATGGAGTTTACGTGTTTCGGCTTACACTCAACGTTTGTTGGACGGTTTGGATACAATCGATTGGACCGATTCTTTGAAAGAAACCCAAAGAAACTGGATTGGAAGGTCGGAAGGAGCCGAGTTAAACTTCAAAATAAAAGATTCGGATGTGGCATTTACCGTGTTTACCACTCGAGCCGACACTATTTTCGGCGTAACATTCATGGTATTGGCTCCCGAATCGGATTATGTCGGCCGGGTAGTTACTCCGGAACAGCAGGCCGAAGTGGATACTTATCTGGAAAAAGTGAAGCGCAGAACGGAACGAGACCGTATTGCCGATAGAAAAGTATCGGGAGTTTTTACCGGTTCTTATGCGATTAATCCTCTCAACAATGAAGCGATTCCTGTCTGGATTTCGGATTATGTTTTGGCCGGATACGGAACGGGAGCCATTATGGCCGTTCCTGCTCACGACAGCAGAGACTACGCTTTCGCAAAACATTTCAATTTACCTGTTATTCCGTTGATTGAAGGTGCGGATGTTTCGGAAGAAAGTTTCGACGCAAAAGAAGGAATAATGATTAATTCCGGATTCCTGAACGGCTTAACAGTCAAAGAAGCCATTCAAAAAGCAAAGGAATATATTCAAGATAGTAATTTAGGAAGAGTCAAAGTAAACTATCGCTTACGCGACGCCATTTTCGGCCGTCAGCGTTATTGGGGTGAACCTTTCCCCGTTTATTACAAAGACGGAATGCCTTACACCGTTGATGAAAAAGACCTTCCCGTTCAATTACCGGAAGTAGATAAGTTTTTACCGACCGAAACAGGAGAACCTCCATTGGGCCGTGCAAAGAATTGGACTTACAATGGCTATCCGTTGGAATTATCAACCATGCCCGGATTTGCCGGTTCATCGGCTTATTTCCTTCGTTATGAAGATCCGCATAATAATCAGGCTCTTGTTTCAAAAGAAGCAAACGAGTATTGGAGAAATGTCGATCTTTACATAGGAGGAACCGAACACGCTACCGGACACTTAATATACAGTCGCTTTTGGAACAAATTCTTATTCGATTTGGGAGTTTCAAAGGATGAAGAACCGTTTCAAAAACTGATTAATCAAGGAATGATTCAAGGACGGTCAAACTTTGTTTACAGGATAAAAGACACCAATACATTTGTTTCTTGCGGATTAAAAGACCCATACAACGTAACGCCTCTACATGTGGATGTAAATATTGTATCGAACGATATATTGAATTTGGATGCATTCAAAAAATGGCGACCTGAATTTGCAGCCGCCGAATTTGTATTGGAAGACGGAAAATATATCTGTGGATGGGCAGTCGAAAAAATGTCGAAATCGATGTTCAATGTGGTTAATCCGGATGATATTGTCGAGAAATTCGGTGCAGACACCTTGCGTCTTTACGAGATGTTTTTAGGTCCGTTGGAACAATCCAAACCGTGGGATACCAACGGTATCGACGGCGTGTCGCGCTTCTTGCGTAAACTTTGGAACTTGTTCTTTAAAGGCGATGATTTTGTTGTTTCGGATGAACAAGCTGTTCCCGAAGAATTAAAAGCTTTACATAAACTTATCAAAAAAGTAGGTGCCGACATTGAAGCTTTTTCTTTCAATACTTCGGTTGCCGCTTTTATGATTTGTGTAAACGAGTTAACTTCTTTGAAATGCAATAAAAAAGC
>JAIRRK010000076.1 GCA_031256015.1 Dysgonamonadaceae bacterium | reverse complement strand
CTTATGCTCCTTAAAGAGCAACTCTTTAAGGGGCTTACAGAGGGTCTCTCATGCTCCCATAAGAGAGGCTCTTGTGTCTCCATAAGAGACTCTCTTGTGCTTCCTTAAGAGAGTCTCTTATGCTCCTTGAAGAGCGACTCTTTAAGGAGCTTACGGTTTTCCGAGAAGCGCACAAAAAAAGAGATGCAGTTACCCGCATCTCTTAACTCTTAGTTCTTAACTCTTAATTGTTTTCCGGGCGTAATTTGCGAACGACCGCACCCGTTCTCCACATTTCGCTTTCGCGAAGTTCTTTCAACTCTTCCTCAAGTCTTTCTCTATAATCCGATTTGGAGTTTGTGTCGATTGAACGTTGAGCTTCGTTTCCGGTTGCAACTTCTTTATATAATTTCTCGAACACCGGTTTCGCGGCATCGTGGAAAGGCGTCATCCAGTCCAAAGCTCCGCGTTGCGCGGTGGTCGAGCAATTGGCGTACATCCAGTCCATTCCGTTTTCGGCGAACAGAGGCATCAACGATTGAGTTAATTCTTCCACCGTTTCGTTGAAAGCTTCCGAAGGCGAATGTCCGTTTTCGCGAAGCACTTCGTATTGAGCCAATAACAATCCTTGAATAGCTCCCATTAAGGTTCCGCGTTCTCCCGTCAAGTCGGAATATACTTCCTTTTTGAATGTGGTTTCGAACAAATAGCCCGAACCGACACCGATGCCTAAGGCAATGGCCCGGTCTCTTGCTTTTCCCGTTGCGTCTTGGAACACGGCGAAGCTGGAATTTAATCCGCGACCTTCCAAAAACATTCTCCTTAAAGAAGTTCCCGAGCCTTTGGGAGCAACCAAGATAACATCCACGTCGGCCGAAGGAACGATACCGGTTCGTTCTTTATAAGTGATACCGAAACCGTGCGAAAAGTACAAAGCTTTTCCCGCTGTCAGGTAAGGCTTGATTCGCGGCCATACTTCAATTTGAGCAGCGTCGGAAAGCAGGTATTGTATAATGGTTCCTTTTTCGCAAGCTTCTTCGATATCGAAAAGTGTTTCGCCCGGAATCCATCCGTCGGCGAGTGCTTTATCCCACGTTTTACCTCCTTTGCGTTGCCCGACAATCACATTAAATCCGTTATCGCGCAGGTTCAGCGATTGCCCCGGCCCTTGCACTCCATAACCGATTACTGCGATTGTTTCGTTCTTTAAAAACTCTCTTGCTTTTTCCAATGGAAATTCTTCACGAGTGACGACTGATTCTTCTACGCCGCCAAAATTCATTTTTGCCATAATTACTTTGATTTATTAATTCGCTTTATTGTGTTTGTTTAATTTGATTATTTCCAAATGATTCGACACCGACAGATTGATTCATCGCATCGTTTTGTGTCAATCAGCACTTCGGTATCCGATAAATCGGAACAGTATAATTTCAGTTTGTCGCCGAACTGTCCTTCGGCCAGATAAACAATTTCGAATTTGTGAATGACTTTGTCTTCAAACATCTTCGGTTCAAACACATTGATTGCATGTTCCATGTATTTAACACTGTTCATGTGTTTATTTATGTCTATATCGCTGTAACGGACCGAGTATCCCATTGCCGGTTCGGTATCATCGACAGAAGGTATTTTGGACATTTTGTCGATGGGACATTCTTTTTCTTCCTCGACATAGTCGTTCAAATCCGGCCGCCACGACGGAATGTCAATCGGCCGACGAGTTTGTATGTCGATGGCCGCCCAAATACTTCGGGCATAACCTATGATTTGGTTTTCTCCGTTCAGAAAGCGGAAGCAACGCTGAGTATAAAAACGAGCAACATCCTGTACCCAAGTTTCAACAATCAAATCGCGGTCGTGACCGGGGTATTCGTACATTTGAATGGAAAGTCGAGACAGTACCCAAGCTGCGTTTCCTTCCGACATTTCATCGTATCCGAAGTTTCGTTCCGAAGCATGTATGGTGGCTGCCTGCAGAATAAAGTTTCCGATGATTGGGAGTGTGACTTTCCCTGTGAAATCACAAGTGTACGACTCGATATGAAACTTATAAGTCCCTGTTTTACTAAGCATGTCTTTATTTTTTTCTGTTTACTTTTTCTTTCATTTCGGCTAACATATCGCTCAATCTTTCGACTTTCGACTTCGTGATAGCGATTCGCCCCGAGCGAATAAACTGCAATACGCCTGTTGTGTGACTTAATTCTCTGAATAAAGCCTGCGATTCGTCGTAATGCCCTGTTTTTTCCAATACGGTCCACGTTTCCGTTATATCCAGAATGCGAGCGTTGTATCGACGGACAATACTTTCTACGGAACCCGATTCCAACAACTTGGATGTGGGAACTTTGTAGAGGGCTATCTCCTGAAAAATCAAATCTTCATCCGTATTATAGTATGTTTTCAGTATATCCACTCTTTTATCTATCTGTTTCACCACTTTTTCCACTGTTTCTCTGTCGGCAAAAGCGGTTATGGTGAACTTATGAATTCCCTCGATGGCAGAAGGAGATACGGAAAGCGTTTCGATATTAAGCCCTCTTCTGGTGAATATGATGGTTACCTGATTCAGTAAGCCCACCGTATTTTCGGAAAAGATTGTAATTGTATATAATGTTGTTTCCATCACTTTATTTATCGTCCAATAAAATTTCCGTAATACCTGCCCCGGCGGGAACCATCGGATAGACCAATCCTTTTTTTATTACTTTGGCTTCCAAAAGATAGGCTCCTTGCGTTTCCAGCATTTCTCTGATTGCATCGTCCAACTCTTCTCTCGTTTCGATGCTTCGTGCGGGGATGTGATAAGCGTCCGCCAGTTTGATGAAATCGGGGTTTACCATCGTTGTTTCGGAGTAACGTTTATTGAAAAACAACTCCTGCCATTGACGAACCATCCCCAGATAATCGTTGTTCAACAAGATAATCTTTATATCAATGTTCGATTGCATGATTGTTCCCAACTCTTGAATACTCATCTGTAAACCTCCGTCGCCGACGAACAGACAAACCGTTTTATCCGGAGCACCCACTTTTGCGCCGATAGCGGCGGGCAATCCAAATCCCATTGTACCCAAACCTCCCGATGTAACAAGACTTCGTGTTTGATTGTATTTGAAGTAGCGAATACCCATCATCTGATTTTGTCCGACGTCGGTGACCAATATTGCGTTGCCTCCGGTTGCCTCCGATACTTTATGAACCACTTCGCCCATTTTCAAAGGCCCTTGTTCCGGATGTATTTCCTTCCGTATAACCGTATCGATTTCTTTCTCCCAAAGAGGAATGAACTCTTTTCTCCATTCGGTATGTTTGTTTTCTTTCATACGTTCGGTTACTTCTTTCAGTGTTTCCTTGGCATCGCCCAACACCGAAATATCGACTTTCACGTTTTTGTTGACTTCCGAAGGGTCGATATCGAAATGTATAATCTTTGCCTGTTTGGCGTATTTATTTAAGTCGCCTGTTACTCGATCATCGAAACGCATACCGATGGCAATCAATACGTCAGCTTCGTTGGTTTTTATGTTCGGAGCGATATTTCCGTGCATTCCCAGTATTCCGACATTCAATTCATGATCGGAAGGAATGGCCGATAATCCTAAAATAGTTGTAGCAACCGGAATATCCGCTTTCTTGACAAAGTTCATCAATTCTTTTTCGGCTCGACCTAAGATGACTCCCTGTCCTACTAAAGCCAAAGGTTTCTTTGCCTCATCGATTAAAGCGACAACCGCTTCGATGTGCTTCATTTTTATTTCAGGCACGGGAATATAAGAGCGGATAAAATCAATCTTTTCCGGTTTATATTGGCCTTTCCCAACCTGACAATCCTTCGGGAAATCCAAAACTACCGGACCGGGACGACCTGTAGACGCAATGTAAAATGCACGAGCTACTGCCCAAGCGATTTCTTCAACGGAACGAATCTGATAAGCCCATTTCGAAATAGCTTGTGTTGTTCCGATAACATCTATTTCCTGAAAAGCATCGGAGCCCAATAAAGAAACAGGAACTTGTCCGGCAATAACAACCACCGGAGTACTGTCCATCATAGCATCGGCAATGCCTGTAATCGTATTCGACATTCCCGGGCCGGAAGTAACCAATGTCACTCCTACCCTTCCCGAAACGCGAGCATATCCTTGAGCAGCATGTACGGCTGCCTGTTCATGTCGTACTAAAATGTGATTTAATTTATCTTTATAGTCATACAAACTGTCATAAATAGGGACAGCTTGCCCTCCGGGATAACCGAAAATGGTATCTACTCCTTCATTTATCAGGGATTCCAATAATATTTGAGAGCCGGTTATTTCTTTCTTCATAATAAAATCAATCCGTTATAATTCTTACGGCACCTTTATCTGCCGAACTTACCATTGAAGCATAGGCTTTCAGAGCTTTTGAAACATGTCTTTTTCTGAAAGGAGGAGTAAATGCTTTATTTTCTCTTTTCAATTCTTCTTTTCTTCTATTTTCCAGTTCTTCGTCCGAAACCAGTAAATTGATTGTTCTATCGGGAATGTTTATTTCAATCAAATCGTTATTTCTTACTAAACCGATGTTTCCTCCTGCTGCCGCTTCGGGTGAAATATGCCCGATTGACAAGCCGGAAGTGCCTCCCGAAAAACGACCATCCGTAATCAATGCACATTCTTTTCCTAAATGACGAGACTTTATATAAGATGTCGGATATAGCATTTCCTGCATACCCGGACCTCCTTTGGGCCCTTCGTAAATGATTACAACCACATCGCCTGCAACTACGTCGCCCTTGAGAATCCCTTCGCAAGCCGAATCTTGAGAATCAAATACTTTGGCCGGACCTGAAAAGGTCAGGATGCTTTTATCGACTCCGGCTGTTTTGACGACACATCCATCCGGGGCGATGTTTCCTTTTAATACGGCTAAACCTCCGTCCCGACTGTAAGCGTGTTCAATATCCCTGATACAGCCGTTTGTTCTGTCGGTATCCAAAGAAGCATACATGTTCGATTGGGAGCCCATTTGCAAATTGAACACACCTCCCGGTGCGGAATGATAGATGGTCATCGACTTTTCGGATTGATTAATATCGTATCGATTAATAGCCTCTTTCAATGTCATGCCATCGACTCTTTTGACGGAAGCATCAATCAATCCCGCTTTATTTAATTCGGATAAAATTCCCAGTATTCCTCCTGCCCGGTTCACATCCTGAACGTAGTATTTATTTGTATTGGGTGCCACTTTACACAAACACGGAGTTTTGCGCGAGAGCATATCGATATCTTTCATGCTGAAATCCACTCCTGCTTCCTGTGCTATGGCAAGAAGATGTAAAACGGTATTGGTCGAGCCTCCCATAGCAATATCCAATTCCATTGCATTCAGAAAGGCTTGCCGTGTTGCGATACTGCGAGGGAGGACACTCTCGTCTCCCATTTCATAATATTTACAGGTATTCTCAACAATTAATTTCGCGGCATCTTGAAACAATTTCTTTCGGTTTGCATGTGTTGCCACGATGGTTCCGTTTCCTGCCAAGGCCATTCCGATTGCTTCGTTCAAACAATTCATGGAGTTTGCCGTGAACATTCCCGAACACGACCCGCAAGTGAGACAAGCATTTAATTCTATTTCCCGAACCTGCTCGTCACTGATTGATTCGTCGGCACTTTTTACCATTGCATCTATCAAATCCAGTCCTTGTCCGTTTAGATTACCGGCTTCCATTGGTCCTCCCGACACAAAGACAGTCGGAATATTCAGTCTCATCGAAGCCATTAACATTCCGGGCGTGATTTTATCGCAATTACTGATACAAACCATGGCATCGGCCTTATGAGCATTCATCATGTATTCGACGCTGTCTGCAATCAAATCACGAGAAGGAAGCGAATAAAGCATTCCGTCGTGTCCCATTGCGATACCGTCGTCAATGGCAATGGTATTAAATTCGGCCGCAAAACATCCTGCTTTTTCAATTTCCGACTTCACGAATTGCCCGATTTCATGCAGATGAACATGTCCCGGAACAAATTGAGTAAACGAATTCACAACCGCAATAATCGGTTTTCCCGTTTGCTCTTCTTTCATTCCGTTTGCTTTCCATAAAGCCCGCGCTCCGGCCATCTTTCGACCGTGAGTTCCGGAATAACTGCGAAGCTGTATTTTCATCATTCTTATTGCTTTTGTATTATAAAAAAACCTTTCCCCGTAAAAGAGAAAGGTTAAATCGTATAGAATTAATTTACATAGCATCACCTTTCTCTCATCTCTGTTGTAAGACGAGTAGAATATTGCTGACGATAATCGGACTATGTAAATTACTATTTTGCATTGTTTTTGCTTTTCGGATACAAAGGTAGTATTATTTCTTTTTATGCAAAATTTTTTACGGGAAAATAAATGCGCCACTCAAAAGGCAGGCGGGTCGGGGGGAAGGACGGAAACCGGAAGCCTGCTTCTTGAAAATGGTTCTTCTTCCTTGCCTTGATACGAAAAGAATTAAAAAGTAAAAGTTAATAATTAAGAATTGTCCTGCGCGGAGCGCAGGCATCTTATTAGCCGTGTGCAAGCGCAGCGCAGCCACGGAAAGTGAGGCCTCCTCCCACCCTGCCCACAGTGCGGCCGTGGCCTATCGGGAATCTGACAAATCAGAGTTGCAATTAGATTACAACGTAGGTTGTTTTTAGAATACAACGTAGGTTGTTTTTAGAATACAACGTAGGTTGTTTTTAGAATACAACGTAGGTTGTTTTTAGAATACAACGTAGGTTGTTTTTAGAATACAATTAGAATTGTTTTTGGATTACAATTAGAATTTCAGCCATCATGCAAGGAGAGTCGGGCGAAACCCGGCTCGGGGAGAAGCAATATCAAAACAAAAGGAGGAAGAAGTTAATCGATACGGATTGCACTCTTCACATCTTTTATCTTGCGAAGCTTCGACAGGAGGGTATTAATGTCGGCTACATCGTGAACATATACGGCAATTGTTCCTTCAAAAAATCCGTCGTTGGATTCGATTGTTAATTTTCGCATATTCACCGACATATCCATTGCAATGACTCGGGTTATGTCGTTCAGAATGCCCAATCGGTCAAATCCCTCTACTTGAACGGTTGTGAGGAAAGAAAAATTATGATAGTCGTCCCATTTACACGAGATGATTTTATCGCCTTGTTGCGATTTCAACTTAAGGGCTCGATTACACGACATTTTATGGACTTCCACTCGTTCGTCGTCGCGTATGTACCCGAACACATCATCTCCGGGTATCGGAGAACAACAGGATTTTGTAATGAAGTTCTTTTGAAACTCTTCTTCTTTTAATGTATAGGTTTTCTTTTTGTCTATCTTTCGGGGTGAAACGGTTTTCGCCTTTTGTGTACCCTTCTCCGGGGCGGTTGTTTTTGAGGAGGAGTTGTTGCCTGCACCGAAAGCTTGCTTCATGTAACGGAGGATAATATTCCGACTTTTTCCTTTTATTATTTTCTGCAGGTTTTCGGGCAGTTCTATTTGTTTATGAGCTAATGCGTAATAAAAAGCTTCTTTGTTTTTGTATTTATAGAAGGTGGTTATCTTATTCAATATCTCATCCGAAATTTCGATGTTGGCCGATTGAAGCATGTTTTCCAACATTTCTTCTCCTTCTTTTATTTTCGCTTTTACCTGTTTCCGAAGGTACGACTGAATTTTCGTTTTTGCTTTGGCGGTTGTAACAAAATTCAACCATTCTTCTTTGGGCTGCTGAGCCTTTGAAGTCAGTATTTCGATTTGATCTCCGCTATCTAATTTATGACTGAGTGGAACCAACTTATGATTTACCTTTGCTCCGATGCAATGATCTCCAATCTTGGAATGGATGGCATAAGCAAAGTCCAGAGCTGTTGCACTTTGAGGCAAGGTTTTAATCTCTCCTTTCGGGGTGAATACGAATATTTCGGCACTGTACAAATTGAGTTTGATTGTATCCAAAAAGTCCATCGCATTCGGGCTTGGAGCTTCCAGTATATCCTGAATGGTTTTCAGCCAATGGTCCAACTCCGAATCTTCTTGCGATTCCGTATGAGCGGCAACGTCGGTGCCTTCGAAATGATGCTTGTATTTCCAGTGAGCGGCGAACCCTTTTTCCGCGATTTCATCCATTTGAGTGGTTCGAATCTGTATTTCTATCCAATGTCCGTCGGGGCCCATCACCGTTACGTGCAGAGCCTGATAACCGTTTGCTTTCGGTTGGCTCACCCAATCGCGGATACGGTCGGGACGCAATTTATAGATATTGGTAATGGCGGAGTAAATTTCCCAGCATTGTTTTTTCACGTCAATATCGGGTTTAGGTTCAAACACCACCCGAACGGCAAAAACGTCATAGATGTCTTCAAAGCCGACTTTCTTCGCCTGCATTTTATTCCAGATAGAGTAAACCGATTTTAATCGGGCCTGCATTTTAAATTCATAACCCAATTCTCTCAGGCTTTTATCCACCGGAACGGCAAAATTACTGTATAATTTCTCTATGTTTTTCTTGGTTGCTTCTAATTTTTGTTCTATTTGTTTATACTCTTCCGGATGTTCATACTTGAAACTCAGGTCTTCCAACTCCGTTTTTATGGCAAAGAGTCCCAAGCGATGAGCCAAAGGAGCATACAGATACATTGTTTCTCCCGCAATTTTATATTGCTTGGCCGGAAGCATCCAATTCAATGTTCGCATATTGTGCAGACGATCGGCCATTTTTATTAAGATAACCCGAATGTCGCTCGACATGGTGAGTAAAAGCTTCCTCATATTTTCGGCTTGAGCAGAAGCCGCTTCGGCAAAAATACCTCCCGATATTTTCGTTAATCCATCCACGATTTGAGCTATTTTATCTCCGAAAAGACTTCTTATGTCTTCAACGGTATAGTCGGCATCTTCCACTACATCGTGCAAGAGAGCCGAAACAATGGAAGTTGACCCCAATCCCATTTCCTCGCTGACAATCATGGCAACGGCCAACGGATGAGTAATATAGGGCTGCCCCGATCGACGTTTAACTCCTTTGTGAGCTTGTTCGGCGAATTTGAAAGCTTTTTCTATTATATCGAATTTTTTCCGATGATTGGATTGAGCATAGCTGTTTAATAATGCCTGATACGTTTTTTCAACTATATCGTCTTCTGTCTCTTTCATTTCTTTCGGTTTTATTTTACGGGAACTTTAATCAGTTGACCGACCCTTATTTTATCGCTTTTCAGATTATTAATGCTTCTTAAATCATGGGATGAATATCCGGGATACTTTTGGGCAATTAAAGAGAGGGAATCTCCGGCCTTCACTTTGTAAGTATCATACTTTTCGGACAAGGCTGTCGTCGATTGAGAGGAATCTTGGGTTTGTTCCGTTTTCGCTTTCTCTTTGGAAGGATTGACGGAGGCATATCCTCCATTATCTATGTAAATCGTTAACTTTTTACCCGCAGCTACTCTGTTTGATCTCAATCCGTTCCATTTCCGTAATTGAGCGGTCGTCACTCCGTAGTTATTTCCTATTTTAAGTAATGTTTCACCTTTGGTTACCCGATGGGTGATTCGCTCTTGGCCGGAGAATCCTTTACTGACGTACGTTCTATTGGCGAACAATTCGTCTTTCCGATGATTTATTATTTCGTTCTCTTTTTCGGCGAAAGCAACAGCCTTAACGGAAGGCAGTTTGATGACACGGGGCATTGAATTTCCGGGAACAATATCTTTTTTATATTGAGGATTCAATGCTCTTAACAGTTCCACATCCACATCCAACACATCCGCAATCTGATTGAAGTGAACCGGTTGATTAACCACAATCGTATCCGTGGACAAGGGTAATCGAGGTTGCGCCGGATACAACTGATGATGAGCATAATAGTTCATGGCATACGTTGCCGCGATGAATAAAGGGACATACGTTCGCGTTTCTTTGGGAAGATAGGGATAAATCTTCCAATAATCCCGACTTCCGTTCGCACGGGCAATGGCTTTGTTTACGTTTCCCGGCCCGCAATTATACGATGCAATAGCTAGCGTCCAGTCGCCGTAAACATGATACATATCTTTCAGGTACTCACAAGCGGCATAGGTAGCTTTCAGGGGGTCGCGTCGTTCATCAATTAAACTGTTAATTTCCAATCCGTATTGTTTTCCGGTAGGCAGCATAAATTGCCACAATCCGGAGGCTCCGACACGGGACAAGGCAACCGGATTAAGTCCGGATTCAACTACGGCTAAGTATTTCAACTCATCAGGTAATCCCTGTTCATCCAGTATTTGTTCGATTATCGGGAAATAAATTCGTTCCAAGCCCAGCATATATTCAACGACACTTCTTCTTCTGTCGACATAAAGGTTGATGCAGTTACGAACCACTTCATTATAAGGCAATTCAATTATATTGTTCATCCGAGACAAACGTTCAACATATACGGCGTCGTCGGCAAGTATCGTTTCTCTGTATCCCTGATTTTCTCTTTTTTCAATGAAGTATTTGATATGCCACGAATTAATCAGACTGTCCAAGTTCAATATCCACGAATCCGGAGCAGAAACAAGGGCATTTTTATGTAGATGCTCCACGTGAGGTGTTTCTTCCGACATTTCCGCTTTTTGTTTTCTTGCGGGATGTTCATCTGTATAGCCGGCTGTTAATTCTTCCTGTGAAATAGGTTGATTTTCAAAATCATCGTTTTTTTCAATACGCTGTTGGTGAGCAAAAATCATTGTATTTGCCATCAAAAACAACAGAAGAAGTAGCGTGTTTCTTTTTTTCATTTTCGAGAAATATTTTATTTAAGATTAAAAAGCAAAACTGCATCGAAATCCTACTGAATATGAACTCATTGCCGTTTTTTCAAAAACCACGGGATTTACCTGCATACTTAAATCTTCACTGATATTATAATCAAATAAATGAGCATCTACGTACGCATCAATCATACAAACAACATACAATCCGACGGCTATAATACAACTTAAATCCCTGTATCTTCGATAATAATCTCTACGCCTTTTCAACAGAGGACCAAGAGATTCACTACTTACATTCGGATTATTGGTATAGTCTAACCACGAATTTGTGTTGGGGTCATGGTCCATTATGTCTTTGTAGGCATCGCGATACCCGACATAGGTTTTATGATTCCATGAAATCGCGTAAGCACAACCTAAAGCTCCTCCGTAAATAAGAGGCAATTTCCAATATTTGCGGTTATAAATTTGTCCTAAGCCGGGGAAAATCGCGGAATAGACGACCGCTTTTGTCGGATTGGGAATAAATTGGTTTGAGTTCAATGTCACTTCCGTCGGCACTCCATTCGATGGAAGTAGAGAATCTGTAACAATTGTATCATCAGCTGTAGCGGAAATATTATTTTCCTCCGATAAAACATTCCCCTGCGAATAGGCGTACACAGGAAATAATATTAATAATCCGATTATGAATTGAATATAATCCTTCAAACTTTTATTTTGTATCGTTGTTAATTACCGCGAAAATAGCAAAAGATAAAACACATGACTCTTATTTGGATATCCCTAACGTTCCGATATCGACATCACGACATCGATTCAAACATTTTCACAATTCGATTCAATTCATCCGGGGAGTTAATCGATATAGAAATTTTCCCTACTCCTTTATCATTTATATTAAGTCCGATTTTCGTATCAAAAAGGGTTGAAAGCTGTTCTTTCAAAGCTTTATATTGATTCGTTGTTTCTGTTTTTCTTTTTGAAACAGTGTCTCCGGTTTGTGTTTCTTCGTTGAAAGCACGAATAATTTCTTCGGTTTTACGAACGGAAAATCCATTTTTAATTATTTGATCATAAATCATTAATTGAGAAGAGGCGTTCTCAAGAGACAGTAAAAGTTTCGCATGTCCCATATCTATTTTTTTGTCTTTCAGACCCATTTGTATTTCGGCAGGAAGTTTCAAAAGGCGTAAAAAATTAGCAATGGTAGCTCTTTTTTTCCCTATGCGTTCACTCAGTTTTTCCTGTGTCAGGTCATACATATCAATTAATGTTTGAAAGGCCAGAGCTATTTCTATGGCATTCAGGTCTTCTCTTTGAATATTTTCAATGAGAGCCATTTCCATTACATTTTCATCCGATGCTTTTTTCACGTAGGCGGGAACCGTTTCCAAGCCGGCTTTCAACGACGCCCGATACCGTCTTTCTCCCGAAATAATTTGATACCGGTCTTTCCGGATTTCTCTTAAAGTTATCGGCTGAACAAGTCCCAATGCTTTAATTGATGCAGCAAGTTCGTCCAAAGCATCTTCATCAAATATGCTTCGCGGCTGATCGGGATTCGGAGTAATTTTCGACAATTCAATTTCATTGATAGAAGAGGAACCACCGGTTTCCAAATCATCCATTGTAATTAACGCATTCAATCCTTTTCCCAAAGCAGGTTTATTCTGTTTTGCCATATCAATTATTCTTTTCTATTATTTCCTTTGCCAATTGCATGTGATTGTTAGCTCCATTCGAATCCGGGTCGTATAACAATACCGGTTGTCCGTAGCTGGGAGCTTCACTTAATTTCACGTTTCGTTGAATGACGGTCGTAAATACCATTTCGCCAAAATGCTTCTTTACTTCTTCATAAATCTGATTCGCTAAACGAAGACGGGAATCATACATGGTCAATAAAAATCCTTCGATTTCCAGTGCCGGATTCAATTTTGATTTAATAATTTTTATCGTATTCAGTAATTTACTGATTCCTTCCAACGCAAAATATTCACATTGCACCGGAATAATAACCGAATCAGCCGCAGTTAAAGCGTTTACGGTAATTAATCCCAAGGAAGGAGAACAATCAATAAAAATATAATCGTAATCATCTTTTATCTTGGATAAAACTTCTTTGAGTACTTTTTCTCGATTACTGAAGTTCAACATTTCAATTTCGGCTCCCACCAAATCGATATGCGAAGAAATAATGAATAAATTAGGCACTTCTGTTTCCGCTATTGCGTCAGCCGGATTCACATCATTTACAATACATTCATAAATCGAATTTTCCACTTCTCGAATGTTAATTCCCAATCCGGAAGAAGCATTTGCTTGAGGATCAGCATCAATAACCAATACTTTTTTATCCAATGCGGCTAATGATGCAGCTAAGTTAATCGTTGTAGTAGTCTTCCCCACTCCGCCTTTTTGATTAGCCAAAGCAATAATTTTACCCATAGTATAACTGTCTTATTTTTAGGAACACAAAAATAAGAATTTTTATTTTCCCCTCGACTTTTATTCCTATAAACATTGTTAATCTTGTTGATAACTTACGATAAATGTTAATAACTTAATCGCTTTTGTTTATCTTTGCAGCTAAATTATTCATATTGAAATTTATGGTCAGAGATAAAAAACCGCTTATTCTTGTTACAAATGACGACGGTTTTCAAGCCAAGGGAATCAACGAGCTTATTCATGCTTTGAAAGAGCTAGGTGAAATTGTTGTTATTGCTCCCGATGGCCCTCGTTCAGGAATGTCCAGTGCTATCACATCGTATATTCCTCTGCGAATCAATAAAATAAGTCAGGATAAACACATTACGATTTACAGTTGCACGGGAACTCCCGTCGATTGTGTTAAATTAGGTGTTAACGAAATATTGAACAAGAAACCGGATTTGGTCGTATCGGGAATCAATCATGGCTCTAATTCGGCTATCAGCGTTATTTATTCCGGAACTCTCGGAGCGACTTTGGAAGGATGTATTTTTGAGATTCCATCTATCGGAATCTCTCTGACTGACCATTCTCCGGATGCCGATTTCTCCGAAGCCGTTAAAATAGGGAAACAAATAGCAGAAAAAGTTTTACGCGAAGGACTTCCTCCGGGCATTTGTTTAAACTTGAATGTTCCCGATGAGCGAAAATTGAAAGGGTTGAAAATCTGCTCTCAAACCAAAGCTTTCTGGAAAAAGGAGTTTGTCAAAAATAAAGACCCTTTCGGAGAAACGATTTACTGGTTGACAGGGCATCTACATAACGAAGAACCTCACAACACAAACAGCGACGAATGGGCTTTGGAACACGGTTACGCCGCATTGGTTCCGGTACAGATAGATATGACGGCCTATTCAATGATTGAAAAATTAAAGCATTGGGAATCGTAATGTTATGAAATATTATTTGATAGCGGGAGAAGCTTCCGGCGATTTACACGGGTCCAACTTGATGAAATCGCTGAAAAAAATCGACAGAAACGCCGAGTTCCGTTATTTCGGAGGAGATTTAATGCAATCCGAAGGAGGAACATTGGTCAAACATTACCGCGATTTGGCTTTTATGGGTTTTATTCCCGTTTTAATGAATCTGAAAACGATTCTCAAAAACATGAAAATCTGTCGAACCGACATCAAAAGCTATCAACCCGATGGAGTTATTCTAATCGACTATCCCGGATTCAACTTAAAAATGGCTCGTTTTGTTAAAGAAGAACTGCACATTCCTGTTTATTATTATATTTCTCCCAAAATATGGGCTTGGAAAGAATACAGAATAAAAAACATTAAGCGGGATGTCGACAAAATGCTTTGCATCCTGCCTTTTGAAGTCGATTTTTACAAAAAGCATCGTTTCCCTGTGGATTATGTCGGAAATCCGTCTGTTGATGCTTTTGAAAACAGGGAATACAAAAGTGAAACATTTGATGAATTTACTGCAAACAATCAACTGTCGAACAAGCCGATTATCGCTCTCTTGGCCGGAAGTCGGAAACAAGAAATCAAAGACAATCTCCCCATGATGTTGAGGGTTGTTCACTCCTACCCCGATTATCAGGCCGTTATTGCCGGCTCTCCGGGAATGAATTCTTCTTTTTATAATCAATTCATCGAGAATCAATCTGTTTCAATTGTTTTCGACCAAACTTATCGACTTCTTCAACAAGCCGAAGCGGCCTTGGTGACTTCCGGAACAGCAACCTTGGAAACATCTCTGTTTCGTGTTCCTCAGGTTGTTTGCTACAAGACTCCCGTAAAACATTTGGTTTCTTTTGTTTGGGACCGCTTTTTCAAAGTCAAATACATTTCTTTGGTCAATCTGATTGCAGAAAAAGAAGTTGTTAAAGAATTATTCGGAAAATATTTTTCATTCGAGCAAATTAAAAACGAATTAGATGCAATTCTTTTTGACGACGAATACAAAAAACAAATGGATGAAGGGTATCGGGAAGTTTTGGAACGATTGGGGCAATCGGGAGCGTCGGACAACACAGCGAAACTAATCTTCCAATCTTTATCCGGAGAATAATTCGGTCATACCATGTCGCGTTCATACTTCGCTTTCAAACAATTCACGGTTTATCACGATTTATGTGCCATGAAAGTCGGAACCGACGGCGTTCTTTTGGGAGCTTGGACCGATTGTGAAAATGCCGAACGCATTTTAGATGTCGGAACCGGCTCCGGCTTAATTGCTTTAATGTTGGCGCAACGGTCTCAAACGGATATTGATGCCATAGATGTCGACGAAAACGCATACAAGCAATCTTCCGTTAATTTTCACAATTCCATTTTCAGCCGACGAATAAACAATTATCACATGGATTTCCGTCAATATACTACCCGGAAAACGTATGATTTAATTGTATCGAATCCTCCTTATTTTACCAATTCGATGCAATCTCCCGATAAAAATCGCTCAACAGCGAGGCATACTCATCAATTGGATTTTGAAACGCTGCTCCGAAAAAGTAATCAATTACTGTCCGATAATGGCAGATTGTCAATCATACTTCCTTACGAATCCTTGATTGTTATTCAGGAAATCGCCGAAAGAAATCAACTCCATCTGTCTCGGAAAACAATTGTCCGGCCGCTGGAAAATCATCCTCCGAAAAGGGTTTTACTTGAGTTCTCCAAAGTAATCTCCGATACGGAGGAAAACGAACTTTTCATTGAAAAATCGCGTCGTGTTTACAGCGATGATTATATTTGTTTGACTAAAGATTTTTATCTGTAGCTTTCTTTTCAAAACTTATATTTAAGGACAAAATAAACATCGCTTTTCTCTTGTCCCGATATTTCTTCCAATCCCGAACCTACGGTTTCTCTATCCAAATAACGAGTGGATGCAGCTTTCAGATACAAGGTAATCGGATGACTTACTTGCCATTTCATTGTCAAATAATACCTTAATCCTCGACCGTAATAACCGGCAAAGCCAAAAGCATACAAGACATTCTTTTCATAGACACTTATTCGATTAGCCCAATCGTCCGCATGGAAATAGGCTAAACTTCCGTCGACCCGGAAACGGGAAGAAGGAGATAAGTAAAAACACGATTGAGTAAAACTCCATCCGAAAGAAGTTTTTTCTTTTCTATGGAAATTCATGTCGAACTGCGAATGGAATCCGACGTTTTCCGAAATGGAACAATGCAGTAAATATTTCATTCGATGCTGTCGATACGCGAGAATTTCCAATACATTCGTTTCTTCCGAAGAAGTGTTTTCCGCTTTTTCCCGGTATCTGTATCTCAAACTCATTTGGATGCGGGAATTTGCATTGTATCGCAATTGCAGGGAAACATCGCTTCCCGAAGAAGGGCTGTCGATTCCGTATTTCATCCAAGGAAAGCGAAAATAATCGTAATAGCCCGTGATTTCCCATCGTTTCAAAAACCGGAGTTTCACTCCCGAATAAAAGCCGACTTCATTTTGCAGTGTCGATGATTCGGAAAAGCCTTTTGCATATAAAGCATTGTAGGCTCTATCATAATATCTCACTGAAATTATCCAATCGAGAAAAGAAGCCTGTTGCAATTGCATTTTATTAAAAGAAGCTATCTTTCCCGACTTATCTATTGCTGTTTCGCCCTGAAAAGTGAAATTTGCTTTCTTGTAACGATAAGAAAGGCCGGTGTTAACGTTATTCTTTCCTCTCAAATAAAACCGATTGTACGCTTTTTGTTCGGGATTTAAGTATTTTCCTCCGAAATCGTACCAAGCAAATGTGAGTCCCAAAGATAGGTTTCTTTTCCGCCAAGAAAGATGATTCCCGAATAAGCGATTATTTACCGTTTTCCTTTTCAATAAATCGTTATAAGTACGGTGATAACCGTCCGTTTTGAACGAGGAAACGGTTTCATTATCGGCCGATGCGTCTATTTTTCTATGGGAATAGAAAAGATAAAACTGAAACTGTTTCAAACCGATGTTTCCCGCAACTCCACTAAAATAATCGTTCTCATTAAACGAAATATGCCGTTTGATTCCGTTGCTGCTTCGGTTTACCATCGATGGGTCAGCGGTTTTTCCGATTGTGAAATTATTGTTCAAAACAAGACCTTCGCCGAAGGAAAGCCGGTAATTCCCTAAATGTAATTCCCTGATTACGCCCAATTGCTTAAACAAAATATTATAACCGTAATAATCGAATCCTTTATTATAAAACGGTTCTCCCGAATCTTTCTCTCCGGATAAGCCAATCAATAGGCGGTCCGACAAGTTCATGTTATACCTGAAGTTCACGTAAAACGGATCTCCCAAATACTGCTTATCCGTGTCCTTTTTGTAACCTGCCTTTTGCTGAATCGTGGAGTTTGTCCGTAACAGCAATTCCTGTTTCGGCTTTTTGACTTTCATCTCGGAAGGAAACGTGCCGACCTCTTGAAAGTCATCAACCGAAACAAAAGGAAGAAGATATTTGATGGTCTGAATATCCATTTCTTCCACGTTCTTAAGTTCGTAGATGTCCATCAAAGGACGGTATTTATAAACGTAAGCAAGCAGATTTTCTATCTGAATATCGGATAGAAAAGGAAGTCTTTCCAAGTCTTCTTTGGTTACGGTGTGCAGATTATAGGGATGTTCGGCAATATACGACAATTCGTCGAAAAGGATAGCGATATTTTCTTCTTCCCATTCTTCAGTGACCGATATTTCTTCTATGTATCGCATCCATTCGGTATTTTCGGAACCCGGCCGGGCTTGTAATCGGAAAGAGAAAATCATCAATCCGAAGACTATCAATAACTTTTTCATAAGGCAAATCTCACTCCGATAATGCTGCTCACTCCTAATTCGGAATGAAAAGAGAAACCGCTTTCGATGACCCATTTATCCATCATGTATCCGATACCGAAAGAAGGGGTTTGCGATTCGGCTTTCAGTCCGGCTCTCAGGATAAACCGGTCCGACAAAACAGATTCAACTCCGACAGACAGATTCACTTTTTTATCTTCTCCGCAGGAGGCTTCCATCAAGAAAGAGGTGTGCTTGTATGGCGTGTACTCGAATCCTAAACAGGCGGAGAATAAACTTCTTTCGGAATCGGATCGAAGTATATTTTCGAACAGAACGGCAATGTTTATCCGGTCGGTCAGGAGGTAACGGAATCCTAAATCCGAACTGAAATAGTGACCGGACTCGTCGTTCAATATCGACGATTCGTTATAATACAATAAGTTGGCACCCAAGCTTAATCGAGAGGTTACTTTCTTTGCCGACGACAACTGAATGTTTGATATTCGGTATTCGTCGTAACCGAAGGTCGAAAGCCTGAATCCGCAATCCAGTAATCGATTCGGGTATTTCAAATACATTCCGGCCGTGTTTAATTCTTTCATCTCAAATCGATTAAGGACGGATAATCCCAGCTCCGGGTGAGCTTGAACGGAAAGAACGGCGGGATTCTGCAACTCGTCACTCAATGCGCGAATAT
>JAIRRK010000068.1 GCA_031256015.1 Dysgonamonadaceae bacterium | reverse complement strand
AGGTGTTACAGTAATCAGCTCACCGCATTGGATGTATCAAGAAATACGGAGTTAGCAGAGTTGGAGTGTTACAGTAATCAGCTCACCGCATTGGATGTATCAAGAAATACGGAGTTAGCAAGGTTGGAGTGTTACAGTAATCAGCTCACCGCATTAGACGTGTCAAACAATACGGAATTAACAGAGTTGAGGTGTCAAGAGAATCAGTTAGCCGCTGCTGCCCTTAATACTATATTCACGTCTTTACCCACCGTTCAGTCGGGTTATATATATATTTCAGGTAATCCCGGAACTGCCACCTGCAACCGCAGCATTGCCACTAACAAAGGCTGGAGTTTCCGTTTCGGATAACAACCGCCGCCGGAGAAATCGTGAGGAAGGAAATGAAAGAATAACCATGTTTTTCTAGTTAAAATTAAATTGGGGGAAAGCCGGCTCCGGGATGGAGCCGGCTTTTGTGTTCTGCCCGTCCTGCCCGAGTGTATTCACCCTGCAATTAGAATCGCAGTCACTCTGCAATTAGAATCGCAGCCGGCCTGCAATTAGAATCGCAGTCGGCCTGCGAGGAGAAGTGCCGTTTTTCACTTTCCAAGCAATCCTTTGGTTACATTGAAGCGAAACCGGAGTAGTTTTTTCCCCTTGGAATATTGAAATTGAATCAGATAAAAACAAAATAAAGCGATACTTCCTCCCCATTTGATAATTTCGGAAACAAGTCGCTTGAAAAAATCGGTTCTCGAAACCGATAAAGTGCGGATTCGTTCGCTTTTTCCGATGGCATAAGTAATTCTTTCAAAGAAATCGTCCGTTAATTTTTCTTTGGGAATGTGATGGAAAATTTCAGCGGAAGGCAAATAATAGCATTTTATACCGTTTTGAATTAATCGAAGAAAAAAGTCTTTATCCTCGGCACCCATCAAGGAAGAACCTCGTCGGCCTAAATCGGTATTAAATCCTCCGTACTTAATAAAGAGTTCTTTTTTAAATGTGGCATGTCCTGTTCCGGGATAATCGTTCGGCCCGACTGTTTTTATTTTATTTCCTTTATCGTAGGCTCCGGTAACGGCCCTCTCGATATAGGGAGAAAGCCAATCGGGAGGAGTTGCTTCGTATATCGGAACGACCGGACCACTGCATAACTCGGCATCGGGATACTGATTGAACAGCTTATTCAGATGCTCCAAATAATCGGGACGGATGGTTTCGTCGTCATCGATAAATGCGATAATTTCACCTTGAGCCTCGTTTACACCCTTATTTCGGCCGAACGAAATTCCCTGTTGCGTTTCCTTGAAATAACGAATCGGAAGTATCGGAAATCTCGAACTATATTTGTCACAAACCTCTTTTGTGTTGTCGGAACTGTTATTGTCAACAATAATTACCTCGAAACAATTGCCCGGATATTCCTGCAAAGCAATGCTTTCCAATGTTTTGGCAAGATAATCGGCCCGATTATAGGTGCATACAACAACCGAAAAGTGTTTATTCATTTTTACCCGGTTGTTTACGGAGAAAAGCGACAATGCTTCCGATAATCAGCAGAATAAGTAAACCGGAAAAAACGGTTGTGATTGTACTGAAGGTGCGAACATTATCCGGGTCGAAAACAAACTCGACTTGATGTTCTCCGGCGGGAATAACGATTGCCCGAAGAATCCAATCGGCTCTGCTGATTGGGACTTGTTCTCCGTCGATAAAGGCTTTCCATCCGTTTTTGTAGTATATTTCCGAGAATACGGCTAATCCTGTTTGGTCGGAAAAAGAACGGTATTCGACTTTATTCGGGGAATAAGCCGTTATTTCTATTGACGCGCTTTCGTCCGGAATGATTTTCAGGTTTGCCAGATTTGCTTCGAATTGTTTATCTAAAACGGCTTCTGTTTGGGGGTCTAAGGTTTCCAGTGCCGCCATTTCTTCGTCGGGCGTATCGGTGAAACGATAAGAGTTCACAAACCACGCATTCCCGCAGGCATAGGGATTTATCAAGGGCGCGGCGTCGGGATTGTAAATGAAATACTTTGCGTTCAGCATGTTCAGGGAAGGTGATTTCTCAAAAACCTCATAGAAATCCGTGTTAGCGGAAGCTTGTCCGAAAACGTCTGTAATCGAATTTATTTCTTTCGTTAATCTTCTGTCTATCAAATCTTGATAACGACCCAGCTTGGCGGCACTGTATCCTCCTAACGATTTGTGATAATACGATGTTCGTGAATCCTGAAAAGGATTATTCAGATTCAGCACCCGATAGGAAAGATGAGTATCCTGTAAAATAATTCTGTCGGCGGTTGTTTGAGTGAAAAGCTGTTCGTTATGCGATTTTCTACTTTGAAACATGCTGTGATTCAAATAGCGTTTGTCTATTTGCCACATATCGACAAGAACAAGTACAATAAGTCCGACGGCCATTATCGACAAGGAACTTTTTTTCTTTTTTGATTGAATGTAAAGGAAAATCAATCCGGCTGTCCATGCGATGAAAATAAGAGAACGCAAAGCATCGGCTTGCAGCAGGTTTTTCCTGTCTTCGGCCAAAGCAAGCAGATACCAATCGGGGAGATTATACTGAGCATCGTAACCGGATTCGAAATTGAAAAACAATCCCGGCATAATCCATAAAACAAAACAAATGCCGGCAGTGATTCCTCCCGACCAAAAGAGAGCTGTTTTTAATTTCTTCTTTTCCGGGTTGCCGTTAACCAATTCATTGATTCCTAAAACAGCCAGAATGGGAAATATAAATCCCGGAATCACCAAAGCCGTTTCAACTGTTCGGAACTTATTATATAAAGGAAAATAATAATACATGAAGTCGTTGAACCAAGCCATGTTTTTCCCCCAAGCCAAGAATATGAAAAGAACGGTCGAGCCGAACAACCACCATTTGTATTTTTGAGGAATGATAAAAAGAGCGAACAGAAATAAAAAGCTGATGACGGCACCGAAATAAACCGGGCCGGCGGTAAATGCTTTTTCACCCCAATAAGTGTTCGTTCGGATTTCTTTTCCTACTTGTGCGCCCTGTTGTTTCAATTCCTTATACAGATGCGAGTTTTTGTCCAAAGTGCCGCCCGAAGCTCCTCCTTTGATATTCGGAATGATTAAAGAAAGAGTTTCGTCAATTCCTTGACTCCAAGCAAATACATAATCTTTCTCCAAACCGTCGGTTACTTTACTTTCGTTGTTCAAAGGCGTTAATTCGGTTTTTCCGCGCGTACTTTCTTGTCCCGATTCGTAATTGATATACAAACCCGATAAGTTGGTAAGTACGGCCGTAACAATCCCGAAAAACAATGCAATAGAGGCTATTCCGAGACTTTTGTATTCCTTTTTCAATAGGGAATGGAGTGTAAATCCCGCAAATAAAATCAAACAGAAAATAGCAACATAGTACGTGATTTGTAAGTGATTGATTGCAATTAAGAGAGATAATCCCAATGAAAAGACCATCAATCCGGCCCAATATTTTCTTGTAAAAACAAGGTATAACCCGGCAAGGACCAGAGGAACAAAGGCTAAAACCCAGACTTTGGTGATATGTCCCGCAACAATGATAATAAGATTATAAGAAGAGAAAGCCGATGCTATGGCTCCCAACGCCGCCAACCACCAAGGAACTCCTAACAGAATAAATAAAAAGTAAGAGGTGACTAAAAAGAAAAAGACAGGCCCGACCGTATCCGAATAAATGAGAGCAAATAACTGTTTAATAAAGTTCGGACTTGTTTCGTATCCTGTAATCTGATAGGTCGGCATTCCGGAAAAGACGGACCCCGTCCATCCTGTTGATTGGCCGTATTCCAAAGTTTCTTGAGCAACACCGCTTAAGTGAGCAATATCGCTTTGCATTAATATTTTCCCTTCGAAAGCCGGCTGAAAATAGACGAAAACGATAAGAAAGAAAAATAAAAGGATTCCTAAATGAGGAAGCATTTTATTCAGTGTTTTTTTTGTATCCATAGGTAGTTGTATTTTTTGTTGCAAATATAGTATAAATTAATCTCTTATAGAATCACCGGTGTTGCCGTGTTTGCTGTTCAGGTGAGCCTGAATATTTAAAACGGTTTCTTTGATTTTGGAAACAAACGATTGTTTCCTGTACCTCCATACATTATGGTTGAACAGATTATCCAATTCTTTTTTCTTGTCGGAAATGTAGTTTTCCGAAAAGTTATTTCTCAGGAGAGATTTAATGAAGTAAATCCTCAGATTTTCGAGATAAGAAAAAATGGATGCCGAAGTTTCAAACAGATGTTTTTCTTGAGATAGCCGGATTGTTTTTTCCAAAACAAGTAAAAAGTCGTTCATGTTTTTGGGCGACTTCTTTTGCGTGATGGAGTTTTTTTGAATATGATAAAAATAAGTTTCCGCATGAATAACGGCAATCGAATGAATCTGTAATGCCAATTGAAACGACCACAAAGTATCTTCATGCAAAAGGCCTTCCGTGAACAGCATTTTTTTTTCGGCGAGAAAATTCTTCTTAATTAATTTATTCCAAGCCATTTCATACCATTGTTTTTGAAAAAAAGCATTGGAAATAAAATCATTTCCGTGATAGATTCCGTCTTCCAACAGCAGGGGAGGATAGGCCTTTCTTTTGTTTCCGATAACGGCTATTTCTCCGATAATTAAGTCAATGGAGTTGTCTTTCGTGAAAACGGATAAAATCTCGATACAATCTTTGCTGATTTCATCGTCGCCGTCCAAAAAGAAAATATAGTCTCCGGATGCATGTTTTATTCCGGTATTGCGAGCGGCCGCCAAGCCTTTGTTTTCCGGGTGATGAATGATTTTGACGGATTCTTTTCTCGGATGTTTTTGTATGATTGTTTCGGCTGTTTCGATACCGGAATCGGGAGTTGCATCATTGACAAGGATAATCTCAATATCCGAATAAGTCTGATTTAATGCCGACAATAAGCATCTTTCGATAAATTCGGCAACATTATAGACGGGTATGATAATTGAAATTTTCATTTGTTATTCTATTCAATGATAAACCAATCCAAAGGATAAATATCGGGAGTTCTTTGATTATTCAGGAATCGATTCGGAGCAAAAACCATTTTGTTTTTATTGGTGTTGAGCCAAGCCGCCCACCAACTGAAAGTGCTGTTTGCGATGATGTTGTGTTTGCATTTCGACATTAACAGCATATCTTCCCACGCATTTTCTCCGACATTCCAATCAACCAAAGTCGAGTTTTCCAAATGAAAATTATTTTTCACCCATTCCGAATCATCTGAAAAGACAACAAAAAAAGGATTTTTTATTTTTTCCTTTATCGCTGCAATAGCCCGATTGTAATATTCAAAAGTGCAAATGTGCTGATACGGCGAATTGATTTTATTTAAAAAATCTCCTCGTCGAAAATGGATGGAAACACTGTCCTTCTGCTCGATTTCTGTTAGAAACGTTTTTGATTTGTCGGATAATTGATTGTTGTCGAAAGAATAAATGGTCCTTATTTTATCGTTAATCGATTGAAAATAATACGGACTTTGCCAGAATCCGAAATAAAAAACTTTTCCTTTCCGATTGTTTAAATATTGAGATTGAAAAACAGAAGCTCCTTTTTCTTCGATAATTTTAATTCCCGTCAGTTTGATTAATCGTAAAAGAATGAATGTAATGATTTTGAATCTTTTTTTCTTATTGAAAATGAGTAATTTCCGAATTATTCTCACCCCATTGGAACGATATTTATCTTCTATTCCGAATAAACGATTTAATTCGAAGCCGTTATGAAGTTTTTCTCTTTCAATGGAATAAGTATCTATCCGGATGTTTTTGTTTTTTTCTTTTTTTGCCAAAAAGAATGCGTACTGAAACATTTGATTTCCTAAACCTCCCGACAGAACAATCACTTCCATAACCATTTGATTAATGTTTTTATGATGATAACTCTCCTCATTCGACGGTATAATCCGTAACCTATTCCGTATTTTATATTCAATTTTTCGAAGAAATAGTTTCTTTCTTTAGTTATCAGGTCTTCATTATTTACGCAGTAGTTCGATATTTGATTTTCGCTTATTCCTATGTAAACCAATTCTTTATTTGAATAAACAAAGGAAGGAAATTTTCTTAAAAGACGAATGTAAAATTCAATATCGACAAACCAAATTAAGTTTTTATCAAAAAACATATCAACATTTCGTCTGAATATCGTTGTACTTGGAGCACCTACAAAGTTGCCCAAAGATAGTATATCCGGATTTTTCTTTAAGGAATTTAGTTCATAATTATTCGGGTGGTGAGCAATTTCTCTTTCTTTCCCGATGTCTCGACAGGCAGAAAAAGCAAAATACGAATCCGGATTTTTATCAAGTAAATCAACATAATCCTCCAATGATGAAGGCGACGAAAACCAATCATCATGATGCATGATTTTGATATATTCTCCCGAAGCCATGCGTATTGCATTGTTCCAATTTTCCGGAGAACCCAAAGGAGTTCGGTTTTTTCGGTAGAGAACAGGTATATGCTCGTACTTCTTAATCAATTGTTCGATTTCATCGTTCGGAGAATCATCGGAAACAACAATTTCATAATCGGTATAAGTTTGTGCAGAAATGGAATTGAGGCATCTTTCCAAGAAGGACGCTTGTTTATATGAGGGAATACAAACACTGACCTTAGTCATCTTTTTTCATTTTAAACAGTAAAGAGCGAATTATATTGTTTGTTTCTTCGGAAACTTTCGAGAAATAGACAAAAACACCCATTAATATTCCTACGATAAAAGTTCGATACACCGTATCAACATAGTAATTGTCTAATTGAGGTAAAATTACATTCACTAAAAGAACGAGGGCAATCATGATTAGAATCTTCAAAGTGTTTTTACTGTACGGATTAGCTTTCACTTTTTGAAAGACCAGCCATTGTTGTAAACAGTATGAAATAGAACTTGCTATCATCGTTGCTACGGCTGCGCCGACAATTCCCCATTTGGGGATGAATAGCCAATTAAGGAATAAATTAATTCCGGTGATAAAAAATGCGAAATAAAGACTCCAATGATAATATCGCGAAAAATTGATTAATGTTCCTCCGAATCCGATAGTTAATTCAATCAACTTGGCCGAACCGATCAGTAAAACCACATATTTCCCGGCACTGAATGTGTTTTCGTTCGAAATATCCGAAATGATGGCATAAATATTATCTATATTAATCCAAATTAACAGGAAAATCATACTGCCGATAAGTAATTGCGATGAAGATACTTTTTTATAAAGTTTATTGGCAGCGTCCAAATCTCCTCGTTTCAGAGCGTCGGCCACTATAGGGGCCGAGATGGCACTGATTGAGCGTGAAGGCATATCTACTAATGAAATCATGTTTATGGCAATCGCATAAACACCGGTATATACCAACCCCATTTCTCCGCTGATCATAAATATATCCATACGTCCCAACAGCGAGCCGCCCAATGCTCCCAATACAAAAATGGAAGAATAGGAACAGAAATCTTTTTTCAAAGGAGGCGTGATGAATGAATGCTCGTGCTTCAGAGAAACGGAACCGATTTTAGCGACATATAAGAACACCAAAAGCGTGACCATTCCATAGATTGCAACGAATCCGATTATAAATTCGGTTAAATTGATATATTTCAGTGCATAAGCTAAATATAAAAAGATAAATAAAACCCGAATGACTATTTCCCTGATTAGTTTGGGAATGGCTATTTTCATTAATACATTGGAATAAACTTCAAAAGAAGTCCAGTAAATCATGAAAAAAGTAAGCGGAATCACCCAATAAAGATAATCGACAAAGAGTATTGATTGCGATGAAAAGTAATCGATAATCGGTTGTCTCAGTAAGAAAAAAGCGCAGACAAAAAGTAGAAAACCAACACTAATCAAGCAAATCAAATAGAAAAAGAACCCGTTATTCGTTTTACTTTTTGCTGATTTAAAATGAGGAAAAAAGCGAATAATGGACGAAGAGGCTCCCAATTGAAAAATACCGGTAAAAAATAAAGCCGCTTCCGTGAGAACGGTTTTCAAACCCAGAAGTTCGGCTCCTACGTATTTGGGAATAATATAAAAGGTGGTGAAAATACCTATTAATGCTCCTGAATAAGCGAAAAATGTTCCTTTTATGCTTTGTTTTATTACTACTCCCATGAATAACCGGATTTTTCTTTTTATGATTGACTCGACATGATTCGGTGTTATTTTCCCGCAACGATTTTTTTGATTTCACTCAATTTATTCAGTGCTTCGACCGGAGTGAGATTATTGACATCCAAATTAATTATTTCATCTCTGATTTGCGAAAGAATCGGATCATCTAATTGAAAAAAGTTCATTTGGAGGCCTTCTCGTTCGGTTAATATTTTGTCCATAGGTTTTGCTATTCCGTTTTTCCGGTTATCCGTTTCCAATTGAGACAGGATTTCGTTTCCTCGTTTCACGATACTCGAGGGCATTCCGGCTAATTTCGCCACGTGGATACCGAAGCTATGTTCGCTTCCTCCTTTTTCCAGTTTACGAAGAAAGATAACTTTGTTGTCCACTTCTTTTACCGAAACATTGTAGTTTTTTATCCGTCTAAACGATTTTTCCATTTCATTCAGCTCGTGATAATGAGTGGCGAACAATGTTTTGGCTTTTCCTTTCGGATGTTCGTGGATGTATTCGACAATTGCCCAAGCAATGGAAATGCCGTCATAAGTCGATGTTCCTCTCCCCAGTTCGTCAAAAAGAATGAGGCTCCGTTCGGAGAGATTATTTAAGATGTCGGCAGCTTCGATCATTTCCACCATGAAAGTAGATTCTCCCAAAGAAATATTATCGCTGGCTCCTACACGAGTGAAAATTTTATCTACCCAGCCGATTTTGGCTGATTCGGCCGGAACGAACGAACCGATTTGAGCCATTAACGTAATTAATGCGGTTTGACGTAAAAGAGCCGACTTTCCCGCCATATTCGGTCCGGTGATGATAATGATTTGTTGTTTTTCATCATCCAGAAGAACATCGTTGGGAATATAACTTTCCCCGATGGGAAGTTGGGTTTCAATAACCGGATGTCGTCCTTTTTTTATATCGATTGTTTGAGTGTCATTTATTTGCGGACGGATATACTGATGTCTTTTCGCTATTTTGGCAAAAGAAAGCAAACAATCGATTTGAGCAATCAGATTGGCGTTTGTTTGGATAGGAGTGATGTATTCCATTAGCTCCAATGCCAAATCGGAGAAAAGTTTCGCTTCCAAAGAAGCAATTTTATCTTCGGCACCCAATATTTTATCCTCGTATATTTTAAGTTCTTCCGTAATGTAGCGTTCGGCATTGGTCAACGTTTGTTTACGTATCCAATTTTTGGGAACTTTGTCTTTGTGCGTATTTCTGACCTCGATGTAGTATCCGAACACAGCATTATAGCTTATTTTAAGAGAAGGAATACCCGTCGATTCGATTTCTCTTTGCTGAATTTGCAATAGATAATCTTTTCCTGAATAAGCAATTTTACGAAGTTCGTCTAATTCCGAATTAATACCTTTGGCAATGACTTGTCCTTTGTTCAAAGCGACAGGAGGGTCGGCAACCAATTCCTTCTGAATTCGTTCTTTGATTATTGTACAAAGATTGAGTTGTTCTCCGATTCGTTTTAAGCTCGGTTCATCCGAATCCATACATCGTTCTTTTATCGGAATAAGAGCGTTTAACGCCACTTTCAATTGAGCCACTTCGCGAGGATTTACTCTTCCGACGGCAGTTTTTGAGATGATTCGTTCCAAATCGCCGATTAAACTCAATTGTTGGTCCAACATTTCTTTCATATCCGGTTTTTTGAAGAAATATTCAACAACCGACAACCGGTCTTCAATTTGTTTCGGTTCTTTCAAAGGAAATAAAATCCACCGTTTCAACATTCTCGCTCCCATCGGAGTAATGGTTCTGTCCAGAATATCCAGCAGCGATTTACCTCCCTCATTCATCGTGGATAATAATTCCAAACTGCGAACGGTGAACTTATCCAACCGAACATAGCGATCTTCTTCTATTCGGGATAAAGCCGTGATGTGAGCAATTTGAGTATGTTGAGTTATATCCAAATAGTGCAGAATAACTCCTGCCGATATAACTCCGTTAATTAAATGATCGATTCCGAAACCTTTCAGGTTATTTGTCCGAAACTGTTTCAATAATCGTTCTTTCCCCGAATCTTCGGTAAAAGCCCAATCTTCCATTTCAAAAGTTAACCATCGCGAACCGAAGGTTTCTTCAAATTGTTTGCGTTTACGCCTGTCGATAAGAACTTCTTTAGGTGAAAAATTATTCAGTAATTTGTCGATATGATTCACCGGGCCTTCCGTTGCAAAAAATTCTCCTGTGGAAATATCTAAAAAGGCAATTCCGCAAATACTTTTGTTGAAGTGGACGGCAGCCAAAAAGTTGTTTTCTTTATGATTCAGTACATTCTCGTTGATTGAGACTCCCGGTGTGACCAATTCGGTAATTCCTCTTTTGACGATTTTTTTCGCCAGTTTCGGATCTTCCAACTGATCGCAGATTGCCACTCTTTTTCCTGCCCGAACTAATTTCGGTAAATAGGTATCCAAAGCATGATGAGGAAACCCTGCCAACTCAACATTTTGAGCAGACCCATTTGCCCGTTTTGTTAATGCAATCCCGAGTATTTCGGAAGACATAATAGCATCTCCCGAGAAAGTTTCATAAAAATCACCGACACGAAAAAGAAGAATTGCATCGGGATGTTGTGATTTTATCTCGAAATATTGTTTCATTAAAGGGCTTTCGATTATTCCTTTCGCCATAAATAATATGAAGATTCGTTAATTTTATTTTTGCAAAGATAATTTTTTTCTCTAAAAAATATGTACCTTTGACACTTATTTATAATTAATTTATTGATATGTTTACAATTATGATTGTAGTCTTTGTGATAGGCTACGCGTGTATTGCCTTAGAACATCCGTTGGGGATTAATAAAACCGCAACGGCTTTATTATTAGGCTCTTTAATGTGGGTTTTCCTGACTTGTATGGAACCGGCAATCGCCTCTATCGATATTCATTTGATTGAACATCTGGGCGAAACGGCCGAAATTCTTTTCTTCTTATTGGGAGCCATGACAATTGTTGA
>JAIRRK010000219.1 GCA_031256015.1 Dysgonamonadaceae bacterium | reverse complement strand
TTTTTATCGTTCGACAGAAAGGCTCCGCTTTCGGCATAATCTTTATCGGAGTAATTAATGCCCCATCCGGCTCCTTCTTCGACAATGACTTCATGCCCGGAGTCAACCAACATATCGACTGCTTCCGGAGTAAAAATCAATCGTTTTTCCTCTTTTTGATTTTCTTTCGGAATACCGATACTCATGGAACGGCGCGAACTTACGAGTTCTTTTTGTAATTCCAAAGGAGTCTCCATGCATTTTGTTTGACTGTTTTTCATGATTTACAGTAAGGGGTAAGACAAATCATTAAATCATCTACTGTTTGATTGATGCAGGTGGGATCCGATTTTTCCAAATCGAATATCACCTGAGCCTGATTATAAAAAACTTCTCTTTCTTTCAAGTTTTCGGAAATGAAAGAGATTAATTCTTCTGTGTTCTTGTTCCGAATCAACGGACGATTCGATTTGTTTTGGTTTAATCGACCGGCTAATCTTTCGGGCGAGGTTTTCAGATAAACGGTTAACCCTTCTTTGTTCATTGTTTCCATGTTATCAAAAAAGCAAGGGGTTCCTCCGCCGGTGGAAATCAACACATTTTCAAATGAAGATACCTCTCGCAAGGCTTTTTTTTCACTTAATCGAAAACCTTCTTCTCCTTTTTCTTTGAAAATCTCGCCTATTTTTTTTCGGTAATAATTTTCCATAAATAAATCCAAATCGACGAACTGCAAATTCATTTCAGAGGCCAAGCATTTTCCTATCGTTGTTTTCCCCGAACCCATGTAACCTATCAGGAATATCTTTTGCATACAGTTGTATTATTTCGCAAAAATACGGAATTTCAGACTAATAATTCTCGTATTTTTACATTAATTTTGCAGGGTGATGAATCAAAATCAATATTTTCGAAATCGCTTCACGCAATAAAAGGTCGGCTGAATTAAATATAAAAATGATGGCAAAGGGAAAATGGTATGTTGTTTGGAACGGTGTTGAGCCGGGTATTTACGATTCGTGGGAGGAGTGCAGGAAACAAATCAGCGGATTCGATAAAGCTCTTTATAAATCGTTTGCTTCGCGTGATGAGGCTGTTGAAGCTTTCAGGGCTAGTCCGTGGGAGTATATCGGACAAAAACAAATCGACAAGTCGAAGGCTTCTTTTTCGGATGTTATTATTCCTCATAGTTTATCGGTTGATGCCGCCTGTTCCGGAAATCCGGGAGTAATGGAATACCGGGGCGTTCACACTCAAACCGGAACGGAAATTTTTCGGGCAGGGCCGTTCCCTTGCGGAACGAATAATATCGGAGAATTTCTTGCTATTGTTCACGGATTGGCCCTTTTGAAAAAACAAAATTCGCCTTTGCCTATTTATTCCGACAGCCTCAGTGCCATTAAGTGGGTACAGGATAAGGCATCGAAAACTCAACTGCAGCCGAACAAGAACAATAAAATGCTATTCGACCTGATCAACCGGGCGGAAAAATGGCTGAGGGAAAATACTTATTCGACTCTTATTTTGAAATGGAATACGAAAGAATGGGGCGAAATTCCGGCTGATTTCGGACGAAAATAATATCTTTGCATTTCTTTATTCTTCGGATAGATGATTCTTGAACTTAAAAACATATCCAAATCTTACGGTTCCCGGTGTGCCGTGAATAAGCTGTCTTTTTCTATCGATAAAGGCGAGATAGTCGGCTTTTTGGGGCCGAACGGTGCCGGAAAATCAACCGCCATGAAGATTATCACGGGCGTTCAACCAGCCGACGAGGGCAGTGTGACGATAAACGGAGTCGATTTGCGAAAAAATCCGCTTGAAGCGAAATCGCATACAGGTTTTCTGCCCGAAGATAATCCCTTGTACACGGATATGTATGTATCGGAGTATCTGGAATATGTCGCCGGCATTTATTCTCTCAAAAACAGGAAAGAGGCCGTCGGAAGAATCCTTTCTCAAACCGGACTCGATTCCGAAGCGAATAAAAAGATTGAACAATTATCGAAAGGATACAAACAAAGAGTCGGACTTGCTCAGGCCATTATCCACCGGCCGGATTTACTGATTTTAGATGAACCGACTTCCGGTTTGGACCCTATTCAAACGGAAGAAATTCACCGGCTTCTTTTATCGATCGGTGCGAATAAAGGAATCCTTTTCTCGTCTCATACATTATCGGAGGTTGAAACTGTTTGTACACGCATCCTGCTGCTTCACAAGGGGAAAATAAAAGCGGATATTCCCCGCAGCGAAATCGGTGATCTGAAAACTTTATTTAAAGAATTAACCGCACAGCAATAAGGGACACAATCCCTTGCATCCCTTAGTTCTTAACTCTTAGTTCTTAGTTCTTAACTCTTAGTTTACTGAGATGCACCTGACACTCATGCCGTAGGCACGTTCGTAGGGGCTGTGCGCGGCCACGCCGCTACTGAAGAAGTACATGTAGTACGAGTCGGTAAAACCCACTACACTACTCCAATAGTAGCCTAAGCTACCCGTACGGTCCACGCTACCGTCGCTGTAGTTCCGGCGACCGCCGGCAGGCAAGAAAAGTAACGGCTCAGGAGCCGCGGGGTCGGTAAGAGCATTAGTGCCGTCCTTGTAATCGGGGTCGGCATTGCTCCAAACGGTCGAGTCGTACAACGCGTAACCGCGTACCTCACCGTCAGCACTCCAAGAAGCGTTAGAAGTGGCCGCTTTCCCCCCGGATACACGTACCCACACGATACCCGAAGACGGTATAGTACCGGCAGCATCATTGGGCGTAGTAAAAAGATTAAGCCCTGGGTTATCGGGCCCATTCTCCTTATGACCAAGCAACGCCCATTCGTACTGAGTAGGTACGCGATAACCGGAAGGGCAAGGGTCGTAATCAGTATTCTTGACAGGACTATCGTTACCACCCGAATTGATAGCTTTGCCGTTGCCCCACAACTCACCGACCGCAGAACTAAGCCAATTACTGCTGCCATAGACAAATTGGCCGCCGGCAGTAGCGTCGGCAGCAGAGGTATATTGGGTGTTTCTGAAACTGCCGGGTACGTCATCTTTGCTGCAGCGCAACGAATGTTCAGGGTCTTTACGGCCCCACTGGTACAAACCGCCGAATACGGTTATGTCATCAGCACCGCCACTCGTGTAGCCCATCTGCTCCTTGACCGTCATATTGGGATTGGCTCCGAGGTTGTAAGTCAGAAAGCGCAGGGTGGTTTTTCCGACCAAAGGACCGGCACCGTCTTCGTCTACCTTGATGTCAACGTATTTCGTCGCGTCGGCTTCATAGTACGTCGGTTCGCAAGTGTA
>JAIRRK010000212.1 GCA_031256015.1 Dysgonamonadaceae bacterium | reverse complement strand
GACACTTTCGATGCAATCGCAGATGTCAACAATCCTGTTTTTGATGTGAACTCCATGAGTCCGGGAGGAAATCCGATTGAAACATTGACGGAGACCATAACCATTCCGGCAGGAGGATTCTATGAATTTAAGAAAGAAGTAGTCATTACGAATCCTCGTCTTTGGTCCGGGAAAAAAGACCCTTATCGTTATCAGGTTCGTTTCACTGTTACACAAAACAATGCGGTCATCGACCATGTCACTGAATTTGCAGGATTCCGATTTTTTACCGCAACCTCATCCGGATTCTTCCTGAATGGGGAATTGTATCCTCTTCGGGGAGTCAACCGGCATCAGGACAGATTCAATATGGGCAATGCCATCACCGAAAGAGAACACAACGAAGATTTCGGAATGATGTATGAAATAGGCGCAAACGCCGTTCGTTTGGCGCATTATCCGCAAGATCCTTATATGTATGAATTGTGCGATAAATACGGGCTTATTGTTTGGGCCGAAATTCCCTTTGTCGATAAATTGGGAAGCAATGAAGCCGCATTTAAAGAAGTGACTCGTCAACAACTGATTGAAATGATTCGACAACAATACAATCATCCTTCTATCTTTATGTGGGGACTTCAAAATGAAGTGAGTACATCTACCTACGATTCGCAAATGAGCACTTTTATGCCGGAACTTCATCAGTTAGCCAAAACGGAAGACCCTTCCAGATTGACAGTTCAAGCACAAGCCGGAACCGAACGTTACGGATGGACAACCGATTTATATGCAAAAAATCAATATCCGGGTTGGTACCAAAGCGGAACTTTCGCGGCTTACATGGATGCTCGCAAACCGACAACTACATTCAAACACTTTGTTGGAATGTCGGAATATGGTGCCGGAGGAAATATTTCTCAACATGAAATAAATCCGTCTCAACCTCAACACAATGGACAATGGCATCCTGAAGAGTATCAAAACAAAGTACACGAGAATGCGATTGTCGATATTTCAACCAGAAATTGGATTTGGGGAACTTTTGTCTGGAATATGTTCGACTTCGGCTCCGATAGTCGAAACGAAGGAGAACAACCGGGAATAAACGACAAAGGACTTGTTACCTTTGACCGATTGGTCAAAAAAGACAGTTATTTCGCTTATAAAGTGAATTGGAATCCCGCTCCGGAAGTTTATATTTCGAGTCGTCGCTTTACTGAAAGAAAACAAGATATTACTCCGATCACAATCTATTCCAATTGTGAAACCGTTGAGCTTTTTGTCAACGGAGTTTCTCAAGGAGTGAAAAATTATTCCGATGTCCAATGCGGTTTCTTCAGATGGACGAATGTCGAATTAACAAATAAAGGACAAGGCGAAGCAGCGAAAAATACAATTAAAGCGATTGGCACAAAAGAAGGCGCGACCTACGAAGATGAAGTTACGTGGAGTAGGATATTCGGACAATCAACGGATATTACATCAACTCGCTTGGTTGTCGATATTCCGGCCAAAAAGATATCCTTAACTCTCAATGTGAGAGCAGACAGAATCGCACAATATGTGAGTGGAGCGGATGGTGCAACCATCGAGGTATTGGAAAGTGACGAAACAACGCCGGTAACATCCGGCAATATCGAAGCGGGAATGAAATTAAAAGTAACATCCGAGGACGGATTAAAAACAACTTTTTATGAATTTATTTCCGCTCAACACTTGGCATTGAAAAAAAGTGCAACCGCAAGTGCTCAAGAATCAGCTAATCCGGCGAGCCATGCCGTAGACGGAAGTGTTTCGACTCGTTGGGCCGGAACAAGTTCGTCCGCCCATTGGGTTGAAGTTGATTTGGGAAAACAGTATTTCATCGATCAAATCAGAATTCGATGGTATCTCCCGGACGCGGGCAGGTATTATCGATATACCGTTACGGCAAGTACCGATAAATCGACATACAAAACCATTGTAGATCGGTCGTCAAATACTCAAGGAGGAACTGTTTCCGACAGTGATTTACAAAATAAAGGAAGATATCGCTACATAAAAGTGAATGTCACCTCCGGATCGGGCGGTTATCCTTCGCTTCATGAGTTAGAAGTGTATGGATGGCTAATGGAATCCACAAAATATACGATTGATTATGCCGCAAATACCGTCACGGTTCCGGCCTCAACCGAATTAATCGAGATTGCCGATTTCCTGAAAAACATTTCTTTTTTGGGGAATTATCAACAAAATCCGAAAGTAGAAAGTGCGGCTTATTATGTTCAGGATGGAGATAGCCTGGTCATTACCGATTCAAACGGAAACGAACATGAATTTCTCATCAAAATGTCGGGAAATGTATCAATTAATGATGTAAGTGCCGGCAACTTGTTTGAAGTAACTAATGAAGAAGAAAAACTGATTATTTCTTTGAATGAGAAATTCCGGTCGGCACAATTGGAAATTATCGCTATTTCCGGACAATTAATTCATAGTTCCGGAATAACAGGAACAGAAACAATTAGTCTTCCTAAAGGAATGTATATCATCCGAATTTCGGAGCCGTTTCATGGAAGCAAAACAATTAAATACCTACTAAAATAAATAATTTTTAAGTGTTCAGGTTACTAAGATATTTAACTTTATCAGGAATCATTTTTTTTCTTTCGTATTCTTGTCGAGAGAAAAATCAGGAGAACTTGTTTGAGATTGATTCTCAAGAATTAATTCAATACTTGGATTCCAATGCAAATTCGTGTACTGTCTTAGTAACCTCGAACATTGATTTAACCGCAATAAGTAATGACTCATCGTGGTGCAAAGCCGAGGTATGGAAAAAAGATTTTACTCCGACCCAAAAAATAGATGTATCCGTTTTAGCCAATCCTCATCAAGAAAAACGTTCAACAGAAATCGTTCTGAAAAACAAAGAAAAAGAACTGGCAAAGATACAAATTGCACAATTAGGAGTTAAACCGGCCATTCTTTTAAAAGAAGATTCAATCGTTATTTCCGATGATTTAAATTTCAAAATCAACCTGATTGCAAATACTCCTGTTTGTTTTGAATTACCTGATTGGATAACCGAAAAAGAAAACTCCATCGAAGAAGGGAACCCGAATAAATACGAATTTACGGCTCAAAAATTACCTTCCGATAAAACATCTCGGATGGATGAAGTGGTCGTAAAAGGACTAAGCGAAGATACCATCAAACTTACTCTTCCGGTTTTACAAACAGAAGGATTACCTCGTTTTATCGTTATTTCGGATTTGTTGATTGGACGAAATAATTCGAAAGAGAAATTAATCAAAAAATTACAAGTTCTTTTGGATACGTCAAAACCCATCGATGCCGTTTTTTTTGTGGGGGATTTAACCGAAATAGGAGCTTCCGCTCAATATGCGGAGCTTAAAAATATTTGTGATTCTGTTATTTCGAACAATATTTCTACTTTTTTTATGATGGGAAACAGTGATCATTACCTCGAAAAAGGAGAGTCGACTTTTCGAAAAGAATTAAATCAACCTCTTCATCAATACTTTTCCATTAAAGGCTATCCGTTTATTACGTTAAGTATGACCGGCATCTATACCGATCGATTCACTCAGGAAGATAAAAAATTCTTATCGGAAAGCTTGAAGGATGCAAAAACTCATTTTCCGGATAAACCGATTTTCTTTTTTACTCACATAGGAATTTCCGACACTTATTACGGCACGGAAAAAGACAAATCCAATTTGGGCTCTCAAGTTCTTAAACCTGTATTGGAACAATTTCCGGAACTAATCGCATTCTCCGGACACACTAATTTCTCTTTAAGTGATCCGAGGTCTATCCATCAAAATATATTTACTTCCGTCAATATCGGAGGAGGTACGTTCACTCAAATCGAATACGGTTATACCGAAGGAATCTATCCGCCTAATTATCAAAATGTATCGGAAGGATTGGTTGTGTCTGTTCAAAAGAACGGAGATGTCGAAATAGAACGATGGGATGTTTTAAGAAAAGAAAAAATACTTCCCCAATGGACGGTTAAATCTCCTCACGATGGTTCCGCTTTCAGCTATAAAAACAGAACAGGAGGAAATGCTCCTTCCTTTGCAGATACGGATAGTGCCCAAATAGGAGTTGTTCAAGATGGTGCTTATAGGGTGAAATTTCCTCAAGCAACGGATGATGAAATGGTTCATCATTATATAATAGAAGTTTTAGATAACGATAACATTGTATTAAAAAACACAAGAATATCTCAATTTTATCTGAATAGCGATGCTCCGAAAGAATTTACCGTTAAATTATTCGGAATCCCGACGGAAGTTCCTTTAGTTGCACAAGTGAAAGCCGTTGACTCGTATGGAAATATCTCTCTTCCTCTGATTGGCGAATCATTTACTATTTCGCCGTTTATTCCCGATCAAAACGCTCAAATTCCCATAGCCGATTTATTTGATGTCAAATTTCAAGAAGATGGAAATGCCAAAGATATTTCTCCCAATAAAATTCCGATAACTACCGGAGAAATCGTTCCTGAAGTTTATTACAATATACATCAGGAGTGTTATATCCCTCAATTTAATGGCAATCAAACTGCTTTTTATAAAGTCGATTACACAAACAATGAACCGATTAAAAAAGCATTGATTAATAGTTTTGCTCTCGAAACCTTTTATCTGTCAAGAAATCTGAATAATTCAGCTCCGTTAAGCGGGAAAGAATGGGAAGGTTTGGGCATCGAACAAGAAAAAGGAGGACAAATCGAATTTTGGGCTTATATCGACGATAAATATAAAAAAGTAAAAAGTTCGGTATACATACAAGAAAACGAGTACTATCATGTAGTTGCAATGTACGATAAAAATTCGGAGAAAATGACGATTTATGTAAACGGGAAAAAATCAGGGGAAATTGATGCTCCCGGAAACTTAATCATCAATAAACGTTCGGATTCGCAATGGTTTTGTATCGGAGGAGATACACATCCTTCCGGAAAAACGCAACACACTATGAATGGAGAAGTTGTTATTGCCCGTATGTACAGTCGAACTCTTTCCGATGATGAAGTGTTTTTACTGTACCGACAAACTGAAAATAAAAAATAAATCAAAAACTAATCAAAGTAAAATAAAAATGAAAACGAAGTTATTATTTTTTTTAATCCTGTTTTGTGGTTATGCCGTACCGCAAAGTTTTTCTCAAACGACATCGATTACCTTAAAAAACTCCCTGTCGTTTGACCGTACAAATGAAACCGTAGAAGTCGTCTTAGATGCGGCGACTTATGAATCGTTATCTGCTCTTGCCCTTTACGATGATGCAAATAATCCGGTTGTCTATCAGGTTTTGCCCTATGACAATAAGATCATCTTTCAAGCAAGTATCAACAAAGGAGAAACCAAAGTTTATACATTAAAATCGGGGACTCCGGCTACAACGGCTCCTAAAACATTTGCCGGAATCATGATGCCTTCCACTCGAGCCGATATAGCTTGGGAGAATGACAGAACGGCCTACCGCATGTATGCCAAGAAATTACTTTCTTCAGAACCTAACTCCGCTAACGGTGCCGATTTATGGGTTAAAAAAATGGCTCAACCTGTTGTTGAAAAAATGTACACTTATTCAAACTATCATTCGGAACAAAAGGAAGGTGTTGATGCTTATTCCGTAGGAGGAAAAACACTTGGTGCAGGAGGTATTGTCGCTTATACAAATAATAAATTAGGATTACACGATCCTTACGATGAATGTGAAATCATTACAAACGGTCCTCTTCGTTCCGAATTTCTTCTGACGTATAAGAAAGTAGAAATAAGCGGAGATTATTATACTAAAACCGTTCGCATAACAACAAATGCAAACGGATTATTGAATAAAGCGGTTGTAAAATACGAAGGAAAATTAAAAAAGATACAGTTAGCGGCCGGGATATTTTTACATACCAATACAAACGGAAACAGCTATATTACCGAAAAAAATGTGATTGCTTACGCGGAAAAAGAAAGTGAAGGAACCGTAACTTCACCCAATCCACGTTTTTATACGGGAATATATATGCCCGGAGAAACTTCGACCACAGTCGTAAGCAATCAACAAATTATTTATACCGATTATATTATCGGAACAGAATTTACTTACTATTTCGGAGGAGGATGGAACATCTTCCCGGAAGGAGAGTATTCTCAAGACAGTGATTGGTTTAATGCCGTTAAAAATTTCAAACTAACCGTAGAAAATCCATTAAATTCTTTATCTCCGGAAAAGTTGCCTTCCAAGAAAGAAATAATTAATACGGCCCTGAAAGTCAATAATTATTGCATCATGAGCAATAGCAATATCAGTGGAAATACATGGCGCCCTTCTGTATATCAATCAGGTAATTTGGATCTATATAAAGTATATCCCGACTATAAATACCTGCAATATGCTCTTCAATGGGCAAAAAAAAATAATTGGACTGCTCCGAAAGGAGGAAATGCAAGCTATCCTTCTACTTTTTACATCGATGCGGACAATCATACTTGCGGACAAACTTACATTGATTTGTATTTGATGGATGAAGAAAAAAGCGCGGATAAAATAAAAAGCATCAAGGATGCCATTGATTACCGTATATCCGTTAATCCGGCATCCGATGATTGGTGGTGGATTGATGCCATGTTAATGGCTATGCCTACAATTACCCGACTCGGAGTGGCTTTGGAAGATGAAACGTATTTTGAGAAAATGTATGAATTATTTTCAAACATAAAAAACAGAACGGTTGTAAGCGACATTCATACACGAGGCTATCTGTGGCCCAAAGAATATCAAGATGAATACGGTGTCGGCCCTATTTTAGCGGAATATGACAATTTGGGAGGATTATACAGCGAAACAGATCATTTATGGTGGCGTGATTGGGGATTCAAACCCGGTGTTCCGCCTAAAAAAGTACCCGGAAATTCAAGTAAAGATGTTCCCAAATCGTCTCCTAACGGCGAAAATATTTACTGGTCTCGCGGAAATGGATGGGTATTGGCTGCCTTGGCGAGAACGTTGGAGTTTCTTCCGGAAACAGCCCCTCATAGAAGCGAGTACATACAAGTATTTTCGGACATGGCAGCTAAGTTGAAAGATATTCAACGGGAAGATGGTTTTTGGAATATGAATTTAGCAGATGATCAACATTATCCCGGACCGGAAACAAGCGGAACAGCTCTTTTTGCCTACGGAATGGCATGGGGAATAAACAATAATCTGCTGGATCGAAACATTTATTTCCCTGTAGTCGCAAAAGCATGGAACGGATTATGCAAATCCGCCGTTTCTTCAAACGGCAGACTGACTTTGATTCAAAATGAAGGAGAAGATCCTATTGACCCGTCTAAGCTTTCCGCCGACGTAGAATTCGGAATAGGCGTTTTCCTTTGGACTGCAAGTGAAATCGTAAAATTGGCTCCGGGAGAGATGCCTGAAGTCCCGGAAAGTCCTTCCATCATCATACAATCGGCAGAGATGCAAACGAATAAAAGAGTATTGGTTACTTTCAGTGAAGATATTGATGAATCCACCGCTTTGAATATAGAAAATTATGAGATTTCCGGCGAAGTGGAAATCTACGGTGCTGCACGAAGAGGAACCAATCAAGTTCTTTTGGCTTTAACAGATCGCCCGGATTACGGTAAATATATCTTACATGTAAGTAATGTGGAAAGTTTGCAGGGGAAAGTGATTCCGGAGAACAGCAGCAGTACTTTCATTTATCCCGTCCCTCTTTCATTAACGCCTCCTCAAACAAAAATAACCATTACCGCAATAGGAAATCAGACAGGCAATCCGCCTTCCAATGTAATGGATAATAACTTGGGAACACGTTGGGCACAAGAAGGGAGAAGTGGCCAATGGATTAAATTCGATATGGGCGAGCCGGTCAACATAAATGCCATTGATATTTCCTTTTTTAAAGGAAATGAGCGAGTGGCGTATTTCGATATTGATGTATCATCGGATAACAAGATTTTTACTCCCGTTTTAACCGGTTTGGAGTCGAGCGGATTAACAGAAGAACTGGAAAGATATGCATTTGACCCGGTTAACGCTCGATACATACGTATTGTCTGTAATAGTAATTCAGCGGCAACAAGCGAACACTGGAACAGTGTAACTGAAGTTCGTGTGATATATAATCCTTTAACAACCATCGATGTAATAAGTGCCGAAAATCAAATTATCACCTATCCTAATCCTCTTACGAATAATTATGCCCAATTAATTTTGGACTTAAAATCAAATACCGAACAAGAAACGAATATAATCGTCTCAAATGTGGACGGAAAAATCTTATTGACCAAGAAAATAATTCCTCAAAACGGAATCATTATTCTGGATAATCCGAAGCTCCATGCCGGCTATTACTTATTGACAATAAGTAACGAAAACGTAAAAGTCACAAAAACAATTATAGTGAAGTAGATAATAAGAATATAATGTTTAACTTAAAAATTTAAGAGAAATGAACAACTACAAAAGAAACACGAGAATTAATCTTTCCCTTTTACCAATACTGATTTTCTTCATCTTTTCTTCTATCGGGAAAGTATCAGCAACCGAAACGGTTGAAATAGTGGCATCCGAAGATGCACAAGTTTATGATAAAGAGAAAAATACAAATTACGGTTCCCGAGCTTATCTGGAACTCAAAGCGGAAGCTGAAGAAACTGAAATGGAAACGTCTAAAGCCGACTTTTCAAACAGACAATTTTATCTGAAATTCAATGCAGACGATGTTAATCCGGAATCATTCAATAGAGCCAAAATTAAACTTAAAGTGCGATCGGTGGAAGCAGACAGTTATCGAACTCTTTGGTATATCAAGCCGTCCGATAACAATTGGACTGAAAGTTCCCTGACATGGAATAATAAACCTACGGTATCCGAGTATCAATCGGATTTTATAGCTTCTTCCGTATCCGTAGAAAAAGACCAATTTGTTTATTTCGATGTCTCCGATTATGTATTCGCTAAATTGGCTCAGGGAAATAAAACACTGTCTTTTCATGTGTCTTCTACCACTGCGGGTAATCGAAGGCATAATTATCTGACTACTTTTTATTCGAAAGAAGAGGCAACTGCTGCAAACAGACCTCAATTGGTATTTGAAGACAGCGATGAACCTGTAGTGGATGAAATAA
>JAIRRK010000156.1 GCA_031256015.1 Dysgonamonadaceae bacterium | reverse complement strand
CTTATGCTCCTTAAAGAGCAACTCTTTAAGGGGCTTACAGAGGGTCTCTCATGCTCCCATAAGAGAGGCTCTTGTGTCTCCATAAGAGACTCTCTTGTGCTTCCTTAAGAGAGTCTCTTGTGCTCCTTGAAGAGCGACTCTTTAAGGAGCTTACGGAATTTCTGCGTAGCGCGAAGCGGGAGGGTTATGTGCGTTGCGTACTTAGTTTCTATTATAAGAGTGTCTTGTAATCTAAATTAGCTCTTTCAATGTCTTTGAAATAGCGATAAGTGCCGACTTTCAATTCAAAACAAGCTAATTCGTCGCAGACAATAATTCCTTTCGGGTGCATTTGCAAGGCCGTTATCGTCCACATTTGATTGATTCCGCCTTCTACGCCTTGTGCCAAAGCACGAGCTTTATTGTGTCCGTTTACTAAAATCAATACTTCTTTCGCATCCATTACAGTGCCGACTCCTACGGTAAGGGCCGTTTTGGGTACTTTATTAATGTCGTTGTCGAAGAAACGCGAATTGGCAATAATCGTGTCGGTAGTCAGTGTTTTGATTCTTGTTCGGGAAGTTAACGAAGACCCCGGCTCATTAAAAGCCAAATGACCATCCGGCCCGATTCCTCCCAAAAACAAATCAATTCCTCCGACGGATTTTATTTTAGCTTCATACGTCGAACACTCCGCTTCCAAATCGTCGGCATTTCCGTTCAATATGTTCACGTTTTCCTTTTTAATGTCGATATGACTAAAGAAGTTGTTCCACATAAAAGAGTGATAACTTTCCGGATGATTTTCCGGCAAACCGATGTATTCATCCATATTGAATGTAATAACATTCCGAAAAGAGATGATTCCCTGTTTATACAGTGCAATCAGGGCATTATACATTCCAATCGGGGAAGACCCTGTGGGTAAGCCCAATATAAACGGTTTTTCGGCAGTCGGATTTGCCTTTTTTATTTTTGCCGCAACATAATGAGCGGCCCAGTTAGATAGAGATTGATAATCGTTCTGTATGATTAATCGCATATTGTCAAAAAATTAAAGTTAAACTTCTGCAAAGCTAATTAAAAAAAAGATACCATTAATGAATAAAAAACTATTTTTGCGAGACATGAGGATAATTGTTTACTAAACTGTCACATAAAAACAACACCATGAATCAGCTTTATGTTTTGGGAATCGATATGGGAGCCACAAATACCGCGTTTGGAGTTGTGGATGCAAGAGGCAATATTTTGTTCCGCGACCAGATTTCAACGACCGGTTATGCTACGGGAGAAGAGTATGTCCAAGTTTTGGGAAGTGCGATTAATGCTTTGATTTCGAAGAATAATCTGCAAAGAAAAATAAAAGGAATCGGTATGGGTGCGCCGAATGGAAATATGCACGAAGGAACCATCGAGAAAGCCGCCAATATTCCTTGGACAAAAACAGTAGTGGTTCCTTTGGCCAAAATGATCACCGAGATTACCGGACTGAATTGCAAGTTGACCAATGATGCAAATGCCGCCGCTTTAGGAGAAATGTCTTACGGTGCAGCCCGAGGAATGAAAGATTTTATTGTTATCACTCTGGGAACAGGATTGGGCAGCGGAATTGTTTCGAACGGACAGTTGGTTGTCGGATACGACGGATTTGCCGGAGAATTGGGACATTCCATCTTGGTCAGGAACAACGGTCGTCCTTGCGGTTGCGGTCGTTTCGGTTGTCTTGAAACTTACGCGTCGGCCACAGGTGTTGCCCGGACAGCTCGCGAATTTTTGGAAATAAGGCAAGAAGATTCCCTTTTAAGAAAGATAACCTGCCGTCCGATAACCTCAAAAGACGTATTTCTGGCCGCCGAAGAGGGAGACCGATTAGCAATTGAAATATTTGATTTTACCGCACGCATGCTTGGATTGGCTCTTTGCGATTTCATTACTTTTTCCGGTCCTCAGGCCATCATTCTTTTCGGGGGCTTGGCTCATGCAGATAAATATTTGTTGGAACCTTTGCGAAAAGTAATCGATGAAAATGTTTTGAGTATATATAAAGGAAAAACGCAACTGCTTGTGTCCGGTTTGAAAGGTGCCGAAGCTGCTATTTTAGGGGCAAGTGCATTAGCTTGGGAATAAATGCAATCTCGGCCACGAACCAAATGCCGCGGCCGAGATATATCATTTCTGTTTTAAGGAATTCTCCTAAATATTGTTCCAAACGATTCGGATTGTAAAATCATACGTATCAAGTTCCGTATCTTGCGTTCCGATAGAGTTTTTGTACAAAATAGTAATTTGTCCAACCGAATATTCAACGGTAAAGTACTCTTCTTTTTCCTTCCAATAATCGGAATAAGATAAAGGCACATATCGATCCGTATCCTTTTCGTTCAATCGATAACGATAATAGGTTTCCATTTGAGTGGTCGGGTTTTCCAAAACATCTCTTGTTAACTCGGGTTCTGCAATTTCGTAATAAAGATAAGGCCCTGTTATGTCTTCCTCTTTATCCCACATTCCCCGGTCAATAGTGACGGGTATCTCTACCCAGTTAACTCTACTGCCGTCTTTGCCGTCGCGACCGTCTCTGCCCGGAGGCCCCATAGGACCTTCGCAGCTTATCAAAGAGAAAACCGTGAAGGTCAATGTCAATAAAAAAAACTTTCTCATCTTGTTTTTCGATTTAATTTTTACCATCTTACTACTATATCATAATGTGGATAAAAAGGATTTACCATCCTATGATCGTCTACTTTCAAGATAACAATAATTTTTTCGAGTTGAAATTCAACCGTTAATTGTTCTTCCCATTTATAACCATTTCTGTCTACGAGAAAGTCGCTGAAAGGCAACGGACTCATTGTTTCCTCATTACCTACATAGGAACGGAAATAGGCAGTCATCATACCTCTGTTGAAAACAGCCCTTGTCAAAGCAGGTTCTATTATTTCATAAAATAAATAATCACCTGTTTCATCTGTTTTTCCTATTCTCATATCCGAAGCGAACACTCTGTACGTTTCCGAAAATTCGGAAAGTTCATAGTACTCGGAACAGGAAGTGAAAAATAAGAATAATAGCCCTAATAAAAATGTTTGTTTCATTTGTTTCATTATTTATTTGTTCGGTACTTGTTTTAATATCTCTGTCAAGTATTGATA